>CAZXTW010000238.1:0-8481 GCA_964643525.1 uncultured Roseivirgaceae bacterium | reverse complement strand
TTTCAGTGGTTTTGCAATGGTGTGCTGCAACCCACCCCCAGCCCTGACCCAGCCGTGTTTACCCATACCGAAACACCTGTGGTAAACACCTTTACCTACCTGGCTGTGGTAACTGATAACTCTACCGGGTGCATGGATACTTCAAACTTTGTGGTGGTAGTGCAAGACAGCTGCGGCAGCGGCAATAATGGGTGCGACCCAGGCCAGTTTGACCTGCTGTTTACTGCCAATAACCCCGGCAGCGATTGCAGTGTGTTTGATTTTACAGCCACCAACAGCGGTAATGTAACCCTTACCAGCTGGCAGTTTGGCGATGGTAATTTTGCCGGGCCTACCAACCCCGCCAGCCACAGCTACAATCAGGCAGGTTATTATAATGTGGTGGTTAATGGTGAAGTGCCCAGCACTGATGGCAGCCAGATTTGCCTGGTTGATTATGACAGTACCGTATGTGTGCCTATTGCCGCTGAGTTTGATTTTGTGGTGAATTGCCTCACTGTTGATTTTACTGACTTCAGCACCTTTTTGCCTGGCAATAACATTACCGGCTGGTCATGGAATTTTGGTGATTCGCCCGCTGGCACCTCTACCACACAGAACCCCAGCTATACCTACGCTGCTGCTGGCACCTACCCGGTAACCCTGACGGTAAGCAATGCCCAGGGCTGTATAGCTACAGTAACCAAAAACGTGACGGTAACTAACGTACAGGGCCTTGGCATTACAGTAAACCCCGGCCCCTATTGCCTGGGCGAAACAGTTGATTTTATGGGCAACGGCACCGATATACTTACCTGGCTGTGGGACTATGGCAATGGCATTACCAATGGCGCACAGAATAATAGCCACACGTACCTGGCAGCAGGCACCTACAATGTAACCCTTACAGTAACCAATGTATTGGGCTGTAGTGAAACCGTAAGCCAAACCATTGTTGTGAATGACGGGCCAACACCAGCGCCAATTACCGTAAGCCCTGCCAACACTATTTGCCAGGGAGACTCAGCCACGCTAACTGCCCCCAGCGGTGCAGGCTATACTTACCTGTGGAGCAACGGCGCCACTACGCAACAGATTACGGTAGGCGCTTCTGGCAGCTATAACGTAACGATTGATGATGGCAGCGGCTGCACCTATACCACCCCAGCGGTAGAGATAACCGTGCTGCCGCCCCCACCGGCCGAGGTTAGCGGCAACCTGTTTATTTGTGATGGTGGCTGCACCACACTTACGGCCAACACAGGGCCGTATACTTACCAATGGGTAGATGATAATGGCGACCCCGTGCCCGGCTTTAGCACTGGCCAAACGCTAACCGTATGCAGCGGCAGCCTATTGCCAGGCTACAGTGTAATTGTAACTGATGCCAGCGGATGCTCGGCACAATCGGCAGCAGTGGTGGTGCAAGATGTACTGCCGCCCAGCTTTGGGCTACTGGTAGCCCCAGACGATTGCGCCGGCACCCCCAGCACCATTACGGTTGATAATGTGCAGCCCAATGTGGCTTACAGCTGGAGCACCGGTGCCACCGGCACCAGCATTACCACAGGCGCCGCCGGCAGCTATACCGTGACAGGTACCGATACGCTTACGGGCTGCACCGCCACCGCTACGGCAGTAATTAACCCACAACCAGACTTGTGCCTGGTACCCAGCGGTTGTTATGAGGTGTGTAACCCCGATACCCTGTTTGCCCCCACGGGCCTTGACAGCTACCAATGGTTTATGGACGGCATGGCTATTGCCGGGGCCACCAGTGACTTTCTGGTTGTGACAGCCTCTGGCAGCTATAGCCTCACAGCCACCAATGAGTTTGGCTGTAGCAGTACTACAGACTCGCTGTACCTTGAGGTGATTAATTGTGACAGCACCGTATGTGATGCTATTGAGGTGAGCTTTACCCCAGCCGTTGACCCGGTTACCGGGGTAAGCAGCCAGTGCTGTGGTACCATAAGCTATACCAATAATGCCAGCCTGCCCTTGTTGGGCTTACAGGTACGCACCGTTGGGGCCGACCTTGACTTTGATGCCGCCAGTATTGACCCGGCCCTATTTAACTATGGCAGTGGCACCAATTATATTAATCTGGTAAGCAGTGCCTCGCCAGTGCTGTCTGACCCGCTGCCCACCGGCACATTGAACAATTTTATTTCAGGCTGCCTGGTGAATGTAACCGCAGCGCCAGCCCTGGTTATTATTGACTGGTATGACTTTGACCTGAACGTGGTGTGCAGTGACACGATAGAGGCTGGCTGCCCAGTAGAGCCTGACTGTGCTTACGTTACTGACGACAGTGTGTATTGCGATGGCAATACGGTTACTTATGATGTAACGGTATGCAACCCCAATGACAACCCCTGGGCCATTAGCTACCTTGATTTTGAGACGGTAGCCGGCACCGGTAGCTTTAGCCCCACAGGCATAGCACTGGGCACCCCCATATTGCCCGGCCAGTGCCAAACCGTAACCCTGACCATTACCGGCGCCATACCAGGGCGGCAGCTGTGCTACCGCGTAACAGCCCACGATGCCGACCCCACGGTGATAGACACCGCCCAGTGCTGCACCCTGCCCCAGCGGTATTGCATACGCATACCAGACTGCGACCCCTGCGATGATATTAATGTAAGGGCCAGTATTACGGGCAACCGCGAAAACTGTTGCTATACCATTAGGCTGCGCAATAATTATGAGGCCAATTATTTTGACGGTGTAAACCTGCAAATGCTTACGGGGGGCACTACCATGGCCCTGAACAACCCCTTTGGCTCGGGCTGGCTTACCAATGCCAACGCACCAACGTTTATTGGCCTTACGGTAGACCCGGCCACGGGCGGCTTTATACCACTGGGTAATTCATTTTTGCCTCAGGTATGCCTGACTACTTCTGTGGCCCCAGGCCAGCAAATTGAAGTGCAATGGTTACAGGGCGATTCAGTAGTGTGCCGCGACACGCTTACTGTGCAGTGTGACCCACCCTGTGGCTTTATTGCTGACGAGAAGTTTGTGTGCGAACCCAACGGGCTGCTTACTTATAATTTTGAGCTGGAGAATACCTCTACCTTTACGGTAGACCAGGCCCATATTATTTTTGACGACCCCGCCCTGGCCGCATACAACCAGGTGGTAAGTCTGGGCACCCTGGCCCCTAACCAGTCATTTGGGCCTATTACATTAAACCTTACCGGTGTGCCCCCAGGCCAGTACTGCTTTACAGTGGCCCTGCACGAACTGGGTCAGGTTGACAATAATGTGTTCTGCTGCCACTTTACCCATTGTATAGAGGTGCCCCCCTGTAACGGCCCCGACTGTAAGTGCGATGCTGATTTTCTTGCCAGCGTGCTGCAAGGGTTTAATGCTGCCGTGAACGGCCTCAATTTTGAAGCGGTGCCCTTTGCCCTGAACGCGTTTGTTGCTGGCTGTGACAGTGTGCAGTGGAGCTTTGGCGATGGCACCCTGTTGATGGCCGCCCCCGGTGTGGTAACCCATACCTATGCCAGCACAGGCAGCTATGAGGTATGTATGACTATTATACGCACCGCCGCTGACGGCACCCAGTGTAAGGAAGAGTATTGCACCAAGGTTGATATACTGAATGGCAACAGGCCGGTGCTAAGGGCACCCAATATTTACCCAAGCCCTTCTAACGGCCGCATGAGCATTAACCTGGCAGAAGAGGTGCAGCAGCAAGAGGTACTGGTAACCCTGATCAATACCACAGGTAGCCACCGCCCCATTTACCGCAACGTACCCGGCGGGCAAGACATACGCATTGACTTGCGCGATGTGCCCAAAGGTGTGTATATGCTTTTGATTGAAACCAATACAAAACAATGGACTGAACTAGTCACGATTGAGTAAATAATAAATGAGAGTATTGAAGTGAAAGGCCGCCCTAGTTTAGGGCGGTTTTTTTATGCCAGAATTAAGCTGTGCCTGGGTAGGTTACATGAAACACATCAGCAAGCAGCTGCTTAAACTCAGCCTCATTGGCAATGGGCTTTTCTACCAGGGTATCGCCTGCTTTTGACACCTTATATACATCACCAGTAATGGTATGGCGGGTACCATCAACCTTAGGCAGGCTAATGAGGCGCTTTTGCGTAAAGTGCGATTGGGGGCTGGTTTGCTGGTAATGGCACCGGGCCTCGAAGGCGCTCAGGGGCCATGCTTTGGCCTCAAAACGGTACTCTGCCTCCCAGCTAAGCAGCCCCTCTTTTACCACCTCTTTTTCAATTACGTAAAGGCCATTCATTGGCAGCACCCTGTAAGTGCCCCCTATATTGGTTTGGGGGTAGCTGTGGCTCAGGTTTAAAGGGCTAAAAGTAAAAGCCCCAAAGCCTACATCGGCCAGCCATACGGTTTGGTTAATTGTAACCAACAGGGCCATATGGTCAAAGTCTGGGCTATATTCTTGGCTTTTTTCGCGCCACACCCTGCAGTTTACCTGCGCTACTTCAAAACCCAGTTGCGTCAGCACTTGGTGCAGCAGGCCGTTCTGCTCATAGCAAAAGCCACCACGCCGGAGGTTAATCAGCTTATTATACATAGCATCATAAGCGCATACTATGGGCGTGTTGTAGTGTATGTCAAGGTTTTCAAAAGGAAAAGCAAACAGGTGCGCCTGTTGTATCTGGGCCAGTGTGGCCGCATTGGCGGCCTGGCCTTCATACCCTATGCGCTGCCAGTAGGCGGTAAGGTTCATAGGCGGGCATCAACCAGTTGCCGGGGTAAAAACCCCTTAATGTCATACACCGCAGTTTGGGCGTGCTTCAGGCTGCCCCAGGGCAGGTCAAGAAACTGGGCATGGGCCACGGCAAGCACAATGCCGTCATAGGCCCCTTCAAGCGTGGGCGTTAAGGCAATGCCATACTCCTGCTGCACCTCTTCAGCATCGGCCTGGGGGTCGTGCACCTCTACGGTAAGGCCAAACTCTTTTAGCTCACTAATCACATCTACCACGCGCGAGTTGCGTATGTCAGGGCAGTTTTCTTTAAAGGTAACGCCCAGTACCAGCACACGGGCACCGTTTAACGAAATGCCTTTGGCCGCCATGAGCTTAATCATTTTACCGGCCACAAATACACCCATATTGTCATTAATGCGGCGGCCGGCCAGTATTACCTCGGGGTGGTAGTTCAGGCTTTCGGCCTTGTGGGTGAGGTAATAGGGGTCAACCCCAATGCAGTGCCCGCCCACCAGGCCCGGCTTGAAGGGCAAAAAATTCCATTTGGTGCCTGCTGCTTCAAGCACCTCGTGCGTGTCAATGCCCACCTTATCAAAAATCAGGGCCAGCTCATTTACAAAAGCAATATTAATATCGCGCTGGGCATTTTCTATTACCTTGGCTGCTTCGGCCACTTTAATAGAGGTGGTCAGGTAGGTGCCTGCCTCAATTATACTGTCATACAGGGCCTGCACCTGCTTGGCAGCACTGGGGTTGCTACCGCTCACCACCTTTTTAATATTGGTCAGGCGGTGCTGCTTATCGCCAGGGTTAATGCGCTCGGGCGAGTAGCCACAGGCAAAGCCCTGATTATAGGTAAGGCCGCTGTGTTGTTCAAGCAGGGGTACGCATACCTCTTCGGTACAGCCAGGGTACACGGTGCTTTCATAAATTACCAGCCCACCGGCCTGCAGGTAGCGCCCCACCAGCTCGCTGGCTTTGCGCAGGGGCGTCAGGTCGGGCGTTTTGAAGGCATCAATGGGGGTGGGTACCGTTACAATAAACACCTCAACCCCGGATAACAGCTCTGGGTTGCTGGTCAGGGTCAGGTTGGTGGCCCCCTGTAGCTCCTGGTCGCTTACCTCTTGCGTATGGTCGTGCCCCTTTTGCAGGCCTGCTACCCTTGCTTTGTTAATGTCAAAGCCTGTTACTGCATACTTACCTGCCAGGGTTACTGCCAGCGGCAGCCCTACATAGCCTAAGCCAATTACACCTATTTTTTTCATCAATGAGGCTTACCCTTGGTTATTACTTATTGTTAAGGCCGCACGGCGTTGCGGCCAACACTAATATAGGTATAGCCCAGCTCGCTTAGCGTGCTCAGGTCATACACGTTGCGGCCGTCAAAAATAGCTTTGTTCTTCAGCTTCTGGCTCAGCAGGTCAAAATCGGGGGTACGAAACACCGGCCACTCGGTCATAATCATCAGGCAGTCGGCCCCCTCAGTGGCGCTGTACTGGTCATCACAAAAAGTAATGCTATCGCCCAGTATGCCCCGTACATTATCCATGGCCTCTGGGTCATAGGCGCGTACCTGGGCGCCTTTTTCCAGCAGCAGCCTGATGTTTTCAAGGGCAGGTGCCTCACGAATATCATCAGTATAAGGCTTAAATGACAGGCCCCATAGGGCTATGGTTTTACCAGCCAGGCTGCCACCAAAATAATCCTCAACAGCGGGCACCAGCAATACCTTCTGGGCCTCGTTTACCTCTTCTACCGCCTTTAATATCTTGAAGTCATAAGCCACGTCAGTGCTTGATTTCACCAGGGCTTTTACATCTTTCGGGAAGCAACTGCCCCCGTACCCAATACCGGCAAACAAAAAGCGGCGGCCTATGCGGTCGTCAGCCCCAATGCCCCGGCGCACATCATCTACATTGGCACCAAAGCGCTCGCACAGGTGGGCTACCTCATTCATGAAGGTAATCTTGGTAGCCAAAAACGAGTTGGCGGCATACTTGGTCAGCTCGGCCGATTTCTCGTCCATAAAAACAATGGGGTTGCCCTGCCTCACGTAGGGGGCAAACAGGCGTTCCATAATTTTGCGGGCACGCGCACTCTCGGTGCCAATAACTATGCGGTCGGGCTTCATAAAATCATCTACCGCTACCCCTTCGCGCAAAAACTCCGGGTTTGATACTACGTCAAACTCCACTTTGGCATTGGCTGCAATGCGTTCTGTAACCTTTTCAGCGGTGCCTACCGGCACGGTGCTTTTATCAACAATTACAGCGTAATGGTTTAAAATTTTACCTAAGTCGTCGGCTACGCCCAGCACATACTGCAGGTCGGCACTGCCATCTTCACCGGGTGGGGTGGGCAGGGCCAGAAAAATCACCTCAGCATCTTGAATGCCCTCGGCCAGCTGGGTGGTAAACTGCAAGCGGCCCTGTTTTACATTGCGCTCAAAAAACACATCCAGGCCGGGCTCATAAATAGGTATCTGGTTGTTGTTCAACATATTGACTTTGTTCTCGTCAATATCAATACAAACCACGTGGTTGCCTGTTTCTGCCAGGCAGGTGCCTGTAACAAGCCCAACATACCCTGTGCCAACAACTGCTATATTCATAGTGAACTATTTATTGCCATTATAAAAACTATGCCGCGCGTGCGGCACGCATACAATCAATTTGGGCGGCAAAATTACATGATTCACCTGCCAAACCAAACCGGCCTGTTCATTTATTGGGGCTACATAAGTAAATGTGCAGGCCAGGCACTACCTTTGCTGCCATTATTGGGTAAAAGCTCCTTTAGGCTATGCATTTAGGACAAGAGGTAGGTATCTTAATCAAGAAAGAGTTCATGCTTGAGTGGCGCCAAAAGTATGCGCTCAATGGCATATTGCTTTACCTGTGCAGTACCATATTTATTTGCTACCTCAGCTTTTACACCAGCAGGGGTGCCCTGAACCCCATTACCTGGAACACCCTGTTCTGGATTATCCAGCTCTTTACCTCTGTCAATGCCGTAGCCAAAAGCTTTATACTTGAAAGCCCCGGCCGCCACATGTATTATTATACCCTGGCCAGCCCTACGGCCATTATTGTGGCCAAAATGGTATACAACGCTGTGTTGACCATGGCCGTAGCTGCCATTGGCTTACTGTTTTATACCATTATTCTGGGCAACCCTGTACAAGACTTCACCTTCTTTGTCGTTAATATGTTGGCCGGCTCTGTAGGCTTTTCTGTAATCCTGACGCTGTCATCGGGCATTGCGGCCAAAGCACGCAACAGCAGCGCCCTCATGGCCATTTTGAGCTTTCCCGTTATCACACCCGTTTTGCTGTTAAGCATCAGGCTATCTAAAAATGCTATGGATGGCCTGGCCATGAGCGTAAACACCTCTCCGTTGCTTACCTTGTTTGCTGTAGACCTGATTGTGGGCGCTACGGCCATTATGTTGTTCCCTTTTCTTTGGAGGACCTGACCCATGAAAACACTTAAACTCACCTGGTGGAAGTTACTGACCATAGCCCTGCTGTTTTACACACTAAGTGCGGGCCTGTTAATGGAAGTACCCCGCCTGCATATACTCAATGAAACCATCAGGGTATTGCACTTTCATGTGCCCATGTGGTTTGGTATGATTATTCTGTTTACAGTGTCTACTGTTTACAGCATTAAATACCTGCGCCACAACCGTGAGGGTGACGACCTGATTGCTGCTGAGTATGCCAATGCCGGCGTGGCCTTTGGTGTGCTGGGCCTGCTTAGTGGCATGCTTTGGGCCCAATATGTTTGGGGCTC
>CAZXTW010000237.1:6357-8488 GCA_964643525.1 uncultured Roseivirgaceae bacterium | reverse complement strand
GCCCCGGCATCAAGCGCGGCCTCGGCGACCACCGACTTGCGCGTATCGACCGAGAGCGGCATCCGGATCCCCGCTTCCCGGACTCCTGCGGTCGCGGGGCCGACGCGGGCAGCTTCAGGGGCTGGAACGGCTTTGCCACCCTGCCAGAGTTTGTTGACTCGTGGGATACTGACGACCCCCGCTATTTTGAAGAGAATTACCCCAACCAGGCCGGTGTGCTTGACCCAGCCGACTATGAGCTGAACCGGGGCATACAGGTAGGCGTACAATACGGCCCTGTACCGGTAGATGGCAACGACACGCCTACCGAGGGTGGCACCTTTCGCAGAGATGGCAATGGCATGCTGGTAATACAGGAGCTGCGCAACTTTTTGCGCGACAACCTGCCGGTTGATTACACCCGCGAGGTAACCCTTGAGCGCTCTAACCAGTTTGCTGGTGCCCGTGTGTTTAAGTTTGAGTACGATACCCCTGGCCCTGGCCGGTGGGATACCAACATTAACCCGCCACTGATGCGCCTGGCAGATGTGTACCTGATGCGTGCCGAAGCACGCCTGCGCATGGGCGATGCCGCCGGGGCCCTGGCCGATGTAAACGCCGTGCGCACCGCACGCAGCGGCCCTACCCTGAGCAGCATTGACGAGGCCGGTATGCTGGCCGAGCGTGCCTTTGAATTTTACTGGGAAATGCACCGCCGCACAGACCTGATTCGCTTTGGCCGCTTTGAAGCTGCCTGGACAGAAAAGCCTGCCACGCAGCCATTCACCAGGGTATTCCCCATACCAGTAAACGCACTGGCAGCCAGTTCAAACTTGGTACAAAACCAAGGCTACTAAATCATTATTGATTTGTTTATAGTTAAATACAGCGTATAAAAGAGCCCCATTAAGGGGCTCTTTTTTCTTCAACCCGCCCTATAGTCATCCTATATTTAGATCTTTAGCCCTATGCACAACCGCATGCTCAACAGACGGTCATTTCTGAAAAAAACTACCCTGGCCAGTATTGGCCTTAGCCTGGGTGCAGAGGTGGTGTTTGCCCACCACCTGCCCGGCAATATGGCCCTGCTGGGCATGGCGCAGCCCCCACAAAACACCCCAGACCCTTACCAATTGTTTGGCAAGCATGCTGATATGGTGGTGCTGAACGACAGGCCCTGGAATATGGAAGCCCAGGCCCACCTGCTGAATGATGCCGTAACGCCGGCCGATAAGCTGTTTATTAGAAACAACGGCCTGATACCCCAGGCCATTGACCCCGCCACATGGACGCTTACTATTGACGGCGAGGCAGTGCCGCAGCCCAAAACATTTACCCTGGCCCAGCTCAAGGCTGATTTCACAGCCCATACCTACCACCTTACGCTGGAATGTGGCGGCAATGGCCGCAGCGAGTTTAACCCACCCGCCAAGGGCAACCAGTGGACGGTGGGCGCGGTAGCCTGCGCCCAGTGGACGGGCGTGCGCCTGCGCGACCTGCTGGAGGCCACAGGCATTGGCAGCAATGCGGTGTATGTAGGGTATTACGGGGCTGATACGCACCTGAGCGGCAACGCCAGCAAGCAGCCCATATCACGCGGGGTGCCCATGGCCAAAGCCCTGCAAGACGAAACCCTGGTGGCCTACGCCATGAACGGGGCCGATATACCGGTAGCCCATGGCCACCCCCTGCGCCTGGTGGCCGGTGGCTGGCCTGCCTCAGCCTCGGGCAAATGGCTCAAACGCCTGGCCATTAGAGACAAGGTACACGATGGCGCCAAAATGGGCGGTGCCTCGTACCGCGTGCCCTGCCACCCTGTGGCCCCCGGCACCAAAGTAACAGATGAAGAGATGTGCATTATCGAGTCAATGCCGGTTAAATCATTAATAACCTACCCCAAAACCGGGGCCATGCTTAGGGGCACCAGGCAGCTGGCCATTAACGGCCATGCCTGGGCTGGCGAGCTGGCCGTGAGCCAGGTAGCGTACTCTATTGACTTCGGCGCCACCTGGCAACCCTGCCAGCTACAGCCGCCCAAAAACAGGCTGGCCTGGCAGCAGTGGCAGGCCAAAGTTACCTTTCCGCAAAGTGGCTATTATGAGGTATGGGCCCGCGCTACTGACAGTAACGGCACCGCCCAGCCCACCATACT
>CAZXTW010000237.1:0-6257 GCA_964643525.1 uncultured Roseivirgaceae bacterium | reverse complement strand
GATGTGGTAAACGGCGTGCACCAGCCCACCGGCTTTGTAGAGGCCGAAGGCCTGGCCGTTGTGGTGCAGCATTGCACCGCCTGCCACAGCGCCAAGCTGGTTACGCAAAACCGCGCCACCAAAGAAGGGTGGCAGGCCATGATACAATGGATGCAGGCCACGCAGGGCTTATGGCCCCTGGGCAATAATGAAGCTATTATTATTAACTACCTGGCCAGCAATTATGCCCCTGAACAAGAAGGCCGCCGCCGCAACCTGAGCAATATTGAGTGGTATGAGTTAACGCAGTAAAAAAGGGTTGTTCCGGGGTAAAGCAGAAAAGCTAAAGCTGCCTTTACCGCAGCAGAATAATAAGAAGCGAAAACAGGCTGATTGACACCCACAGGGCCGAGCCCAGTAAAAATGGCTTTACCCCTGCTGCCTTTAACTTTTGAATTGACAGGCCCGAGCCTATTAAAAACAGGGTAAGCACCAGCAGGCGTTTGGCCCCAAGGTACAGCACAGGGGCCGCCTTAAAATCAATATAGCTGTTGGCCACCACCACGCCAATGAATATAAAAATAAACCAGGGTATGCTTACGCGCTGCTGGTTGTTCTTGGCCAGCCAGAGTGATAGCAGGCCAACAGGCAGTATCCATAAAGCGCGGGCCAGTTTGGTGCTGGTAGCCACCTGCAGCGCTTCAGCCCCATAGGCCAGCCCTGCCCCTACTACCGAGCTGGTATCGTGTATGGCAATGGCCGCCCACAGCCCAAAATCGGCCTGCGACATCTGCAGCCAGCGCCCCACCGCCGGGAAGGTAAACAGCGCCACTGCATTTAACAGAAACACCACCGCCAGGGCCACTGACATATCACGCGCCGGTGATTTAATGGTGGGGGCCACCGCCGCTATGGCACTGCCCCCGCAAATAGCCGTACCTACTGATATGAGGTAGCTGGTAGAAAACGACACCTTAAGCCAACGCCCTATTAAAGTGCCCAACAACAAGGTAAATAGAATAGACAATACAATAATTGAAAAGCCCTGGCTGGTAGCCTGCCAGGCACTGTCAATACTTAAGCCAAAACCCAGCCCCACTACGGCCACCTTTAACAGCTTGCTGCTGGCCAGCCTGGCCACCTCTGGCCAGAGGTTGCCCACCAGCATGGCCAGCAACAGCCCCAGCAACAGGGCAAAAGGGCTGCTTAGCACGCCGCTTAAACACAACAGGGCCAACACAACAAACAGTGCCTGCCTGGCTTGGGGGGGTATGGGTATAATTGCTTTCACTGCTTGGGTGGCTCAGTTTAAGTATTGATTTACAATACAAAGGTACCACCAAGCAATAACTAAATATTATCAAAAAAAAGAATCATCAATTACCTTTAGTTATTCTATTCAAGCAAAAGCGCTCAAACACTTTTACCTGTGGCGACTGGCTGCCGTGCAGGTACACCATTCTGAACACCCGCTTCATTTCCATTTTCTTTACATCAATTACCTTCAGGCGGTTGGTTTTCAGCTCTTCATAAATAGCATGTACAGATAAAAACGCAAAGGCGTTGGTATTCATCAGGTATGACTTAATGCCTTCGGTGCTGCCCAGTACCATTTCAATGTTAAGCTTGTCAAGGGCAATGCCCTCCTTTTTCAGGGCCTCTTCAACAATCTTTAGTGTGCCCGAGCCACTTTCGCGCACCACCAGGGGCAGGGTACACAGGGTGGCCAGGCTTATTTCTTCTTTTCTAAACCCGTAATTATTGCTGCGGGTTACCAGCACCAGCTCATCAGCCAAAAAGGGCACATGGTGCAGGTGGGGGTTGGGCAGGCCGCCTTCAGTAAAGCCCACTTCTACCTGCTTGTTCAGCAGCAGGCTTTCTACCTCATTGCTATTGCCGTTAAGCAGCACCAGCTCTGTTTCAGGGTACAGGCTCCTGAAATCGCTCAGCAGCTTGGGCAGTATATATTGTGATATGGTGGTGCTGGCCGCCAGCGTAAACCGGGCCGGAAACTTATCGTCAATTGCCAGAAACTCATTTTCAAGCTCCTGGTATACATCTAATATACGTGTGGCATAGGTAAGCAGCAGTTGCCCCTCTGGCGTTAACGTCAGGTTGGGGCTCTCCCGGTTAATCAGCCGCTTCTGAAAGTGCTCTTCCAGCTTGTTAATATGCTTTGATACCGCCGGCTGGGTAATGCTCAGCTCTTTGCCTGCCCTGGTATAATTCAGGTGTTTGGCCACCGCCGTAAATACTTTTAGGCTAAAATCCATTGTGCAATATAATACATTGGGCAAATGCCAAAAAGTTGTACATTTAACAGCAGCCCAACCACAACAAGCCCATGCAATACGATGTAACTACCCCTGACCAATACCTTGAAGCCCTTGACAATGACTGGCGCAAAGAAAAGCTGCTGGCCATCAGGCAGCTAATATTTAAGGCTGACCCTGATATTGAAGAAGGCATTACCTATAAAATGCTGGGCTATGGCAACCTGGCCGACCCGGTGCTGTGCCTGAACGCACAAAAAAACTACGTAAGCCTGTACGTGGGCGATACCAAAAAGGTAGACCCCGATGGTGAGCTGCTCAAAGGCCTCAATATGGGCAAGGGCTGCATCAGGTTTACAAAAACAAAAGCCGTTGAACCTGCTGGCATAGGCACCTTCATTAGCAAAACCCTGGCCTTATGGCAAAGCGGCCATGATGTAGGCTGTTAGCTTAAGGCCGCTCATCCGCCCATTTGGCTGGTCATCCCAATCGGCCATGGTTGTTCAAAGTGTTAACGGTACTTTTAGCCGGTAACCAAACCAAAACAGTACTGCCCATGAGCCTTTTAAAAGCCCCAAAAGCTTTATTCATTACACTATTGCTTTGTGTTAACCTGCTTTACGCTTGTGGCACGCAAGCCCAGGCAGGCAAGGTGGCACAAATACCTTTTACCATTGCAGAGCAGCACATGGTTATTCAGTTAACCATTGGCAACAACCACACCGGTACCTTTATATTTGATACGGGGGCGGCCTCTACAGTAATTAATGAAAAGGTGGCCAAACAACTGGGTATTGAGCCTGAAAGTTATCAGGAAATCAACGGAGCTTCGGGTGTAGAACGGTACGGTATTTTAGCAGGGCAAACCCTGCACACCACCGCCGGCCACCCCATTAAAAAGGTAGTATTTGTACTGACCGACCTGAGCAATTTAGAAAAAGGCTTTGGCTATGCGCTAGATGGTATAATTGGGTACGATATACTAAAAAACTACGTAACCCATATTGACTTTAACCAAAACACGCTTAACCTGTACCACAAGGTAAATGAGGTGCCTATGAACGGCTACACCAAAATACCGTTCAAAACCATGAGCAACATCCCACTCATAGAGGTATCTATGCAGCTCAAAAACGGCGAAGTGCTCCAGGGCACCGCCATTTTTGATTCTGGGGCGGGCCTTACCCTCATGGTAAACACCCCTTTTAGCCAGGCCAACAACTTGTCTCAAAAAACAGGGCGCAGCTTTAAGTACAGCAAACCCACAGGCCTGACCAACCACATGAGCAGCTTTGAGGTGTTTGGCATTCAAAGCCTTAGCATGCATGGCTTTACCTTTACTGATTTACCCGTTACCCTAACCAACGCCACCAGTGGGGTAGCCAGCTACGAAGGCTACCTTGGCCTGTTGGGCTCAGATATTATTTACAGGTTTAATATGGTGCTTGATTACCGCAAACAACACATATACCTCAAGCCAAACAACCAGTATGGCAACGTATTTGAAAAGCCCATGAGCGGTTTTGGCCTTGAGCAGGAAAATGACCAGCTGTTGGTGCGGTATGTTGACCAAAGCAGCCCCGCCTGGCAAAAGGGCATCAGGCCTGGCCATACCCTGCTCAGCATTAACGGACAGCCCGCCAACGATTTAATCAAGGCCCGCCAGCTGCTTAAGGCAGAAGGCCAAACCGTACAGCTAACCTTGAAAGCCCCAGAAGGTGGCCAGCTTGAGGTATCGCTTAAGCTTGAAAGCCTCATCTAACCCGTCATTTGTGTATTATTGCATAACTAATGGCAAAGTACCACCCATGGCACAAAAATATGCAAACCTTGAGGCGGGGCATGGCAACAAAGCCCGGCAGTGGCAGGTAAACGGCATACAGGTGGGCCACCTGGTCACTCAATATGGCAGCCACCAAACCGTAAAGGCCAGCAACAATACTGAGTTTGTGCGCCTGCACTTTGGCCTTAAGGGCGATTACCAGTTTAACTACCTGCAACTGGCCCGGCAGTTTGACCTGGCCGGCGGCCACCACAACATCATGTACTCTAACGGCATTGACCTTGAGGTGTACAACAAAACCCTGGTGATTGAAACCTTTGGGGTTGACTTCCCTAAAGAAACCTTCATAGCCTTTGCCAACAACAGCCACGACCTGGTAAACCGCTTTATTGAATCGGTACTGGCTGGCCAGCCGGCCATCCTTTCGCCGGTATGGGGCACGGTAGATGCCAAAATTCAAAGCGTGGTTGACGAGGTGCTGCTCAGCCCCTACCAGGCCAAACTGCAAGAGGTATTTCTGCTGGCCAAAAGCCTTGAGCTGCTGGTGCTGTGCATTGACAATTACAGCACCCTGCTGGCCCGGCAGCACAAACACATCAAAACCACGGCCGATAAAGAAAAACTCATTGCCGCCCGCGATTACATTAACGCCCGTGTAGCCACCCCACCCAACCTCACAGAAGTGGCCCGGGCAGTAGGCATGAATGAGTTCAAGCTTAAGCATGGTTTTAAAGAGCTGTTTCAAAGCACAGTATTTGGCTACCTGACAGAGCGCCGCCTTAACCTGGCCCGGCAATACCTGCTTGATACCCAAAAAACAGCCGCCCAAATAGCCACTGACCTGGGCTACTCATCACCCCAGCACTTTAACCAGCAGTTCCGCAACCGGTTTGGCGTTACACCCAATTCTATTAGAAATACTCCGTAATGTATCATTGCCTGGGCCGCGTGCTTTGTAATATTGCCTGAACAAAAAAGCATAAGCGCAATGGAACAAGCCTTGTTTACTGAAAACCAGATTACAATTAACGCTACCCCAGCCACCGTATGGCACTGGCTGGTTACCTCAGACAAAACCCAGCAGTACATGTACGGCTGTGTGGTTCAAAGCAGCTGGCAGGTGGGCCAGCCCATTAACTGGGTTGGCGCGGCCGATGGTGTGGCCTACGTAACCGGCAACCTGGTTGCCCTTGAGCCTGAAAAAGAGTTTGCCTTTACTACGTTTGACCCACAGGGCACCTACAAAAACCTGCCTGAAAACCATCTCACGGCCAGGTACACCCTTACCGCACAAGGCAGCAGCACGCTGTTAAAAGTAACCCAGGGCAACTACGCCACCGTGGCCGAAGGGCCCAAACGCTATGCCGATACCATGGCGCAGGGCGGCTGGGGTGGCCTGTTAGAAAAACTAAAGGCCCTCATTGAGGCCAGCCAGCCCTAACGCCGGCCCACTATTTTATTGTATTCATCTGTTAACTCGTTAATCATCCACAGGCGGGCATCGTGGCTTTTGGCCAGTTGCAGGGCGGCTGTAATATCAGCCTTGCTGGCCCTGGCGTTGCCCTGCTGGTGGTGCAGCTGGGCGCGCTTCCACAGGGCGTGAAAGTTCTCCGGGCTGCGGGCCACCACTTCGTTCAGCAGGGCCATCATCTGTTCAGGCTGCTGCTGGCTGCGGTACAGCTCAAGCAATGACAAATCAAAATCGTCCTGGCTGTCAGGAAAATACTGGGCCAGGGCCGCCCTGGTGGCAGCAATTGCTTCGGGCTGCGCTTTAATAGGCCTGATGGTGCGGTAGGGCCAGCCGTTGGTGGCCAGGGGCAGTACCGTGCCAAAGGCCGCCTGGTGTTGCGCATACAAAGCCTTTACTGCTTCAGCATTGGCAAAGGCCCCGCTTTCGGGCATCCACCCTTTAAAAACCTCCTTCAAAGCCCATTGGTAAGTAGGCAGCCCTACAGAGCCGTGCGTTTCAGTAACAAAGGGCTTAAAGTGTACTGGCCAGCCGGTCAGTTCAACCCTGGTTACAAAATCATACACCCCCATACCCACCTCGTTGGCCAGGCTCAGGTACAGGGGCTGCCGCTCTACAGTATTGTCTTTTACGCTATCAAACACCTGTAGCATGGCCTTATCGGCCCACCACAACGAGGGGCTAATGGCTATATACACATCAAAATGGGCAGGGTGTTGCAGGTAAGTGTTTACGACAAACAGGCCGCCCATGC
>CAZXTW010000236.1:0-8490 GCA_964643525.1 uncultured Roseivirgaceae bacterium | reverse complement strand
AAACACAGTAATCGTAGGCTTATCGGCTGCCCCCAGCTCGCGCAGGGTATTCTGCACCACATCAATCTGCTCTTCATAGCCTGGGTGCGAAATATCTACCACGTGCAACAGCACATCGGCCTCCCTGATCTCATCCAACGTACTCTTAAAGCACTCAATCAGGGCATGGGGCAACTTACGGATAAAGCCTACAGTATCAGTAAGCAAAAACGGAATATCATGCAGCACCACTTTGCGCACCAGTGAGTCTACCGTGGCAAACAGCTTATCTTCAGCAAAAGCCTCAGACTTTGAAAGCAACTGCATCAATGATGACTTCCCCACATTGGTATACCCTACCAGTGCCACCCGCACCATATTAGAGCGGTTGCGGCGTTGGGTAACCCGCTGCTGGTCAATCTTACCCAGCTTGCGGTTTAACAGGGCAATCTTATCGCGCACAATACGGCGGTCAGTCTCCAGCTCTGTTTCGCCGGGGCCTTTCATACCAATACCTCCCTTTTGCTTTGAAAGGTGCGTCCACATATTCGTTAGCCGGGGCAGCATATACTGGTACTGGGCCAGCTCTACCTGTGTTTTGGCCTGGGCGGTGCGCGCCCTGAGCGAAAAAATATTCAGAATCATCAGGCTGCGGTCTAAAATCTTGCACTCAAGCGCCTTCTCTAAATTCCGCACCTGCGAGGGCGAGAGGTCGTCATCAAACACCACCATATCAACCTGCTCGGCTTTCACATAAGCCTCAACCTCTTCCAGCTTACCCTTACCAATAAAAGTACGCACATCGGGGCTGGATAACTTTTGTGTAAACTGCTTCAGGGTTTTGGCCCCGCCCGTCTCAGACAAAAACTGCAGCTCATCCAGATACTCTTTGGCCTGGGCTTCTGTTTGCCCCCTATAAATCAACGCCACCAGCACGGCAGTTTCCTGCTCGGCTTTAGTAGAAATCAATGCCTTCATACACAGGCCCTCTTCTTTAAATAAACAAATGGTACTTTAACAAAGCCCAAAGTTACGGGTTTATACCATATTTATAACCCTAAGGCCCATGGCCGGGCATAAAACCTCAGCAACGGGCTATTCTCTGTGCCTTAAGCTGCCCATTTGGCAATGCCTTACTGGCCAGCCCCCGTGCAAGCTGGCCCAGGCAAATGTCAGCTAAACGCGCAATCAAATCTTTTGGGCTGACAGATTCAATATTTCATCGTGAATTGACCTAATAGTAATATGTCTGGCCTAACTTTGCCAGTAATCAAAAGGGGTGTGCCTCGGCCAACCACATTAGAATAGTGAAACTTTCTATGTATAAATGAAAAATACCTCTTATGATTTTTGCAATTAATGTATAAATTGCATGAAATATAGAACATTCTCGCATGCGGCTTTTTAAATGAAAAGCTTAGCGTGAATTACAAGGTTGCCTGCTGCAAATCAGGCTGTTTCAATAAGATCAATCTCGAATACTGTCAGTTTATTACCCTGCTTATTCCATGAAAGTAGCTATAGTACTCAACACCTCTTGGAACATCTACAACTTTCGGATGGGGATGGTACAATCGCTCATCAATGAAGGCGTTGAAGTATATGCCATTGCCCCTCGTGATGACTACTCTGAACTGCTTGAGGAAGCCGGCTGCAAGTACGTTGAAGTAAAGATGGATAGCCGCGGCGCCAACCCTTTTAAAGATTCAATGCTAATCTTAGAGTTGCGTAAAATCTATAAGGACATTCGGCCTGATCTTATTTTTCATTTTACCATAAAGCCCAATATTTATGGCACCTTAGCGGCCACCTCGCTCAACATACCCGTAGTAAACAATGTATGTGGCCTGGGTACCGTATTTTTAAAAGAGGGCATAGTAAGTAAAGTAGCTGTGGCCATGTACCGCCTGGCCTTCAAGTACCCGAAAAAAATATTCTTCCAGAATAAAGACGATAAAGCCCTGTTTATTGAGCGCCAACTGGTAGATCAAACCAAAGTTGACCTGCTGCCGGGCTCAGGCATCAATACCAGCCACTTTCAACCCCAGGAGCGCCAGCAGAAAGACTTCACCTTTCTGGTTATTTCGCGCCTCATACACGACAAAGGCATTCTGGAGTATGTCAATGCCATCAAAAAGCTAAAACAGCAAGGCATTAATGCGCGCTTTCAGCTGCTGGGCCCTAAAGATCCTGCACACAAGCGGGGCATTGACTTAGCAACCATTGACAACTGGATTAACAGCGGCACAGTAGAATATATGGGCACCACTGACGATGTGCGCACCTTTATTAAAGAAGCCGACTGTGTGATATTACCTTCGTACCGCGAAGGTACCCCCCGCACCCTGCTTGAAGCTGCCAGCATGGGCAAGCCACTTATTGCCACCAATGTACCCGGCTGCACCAACGTGGTTGACGACCAGTTTAACGGCCTGCTGTGTAACCTGAAAGATGCTGACGACCTTGCCGATAAAATGCAAACCATGTATGAGTTGTCAGAAGCACAACGTCAAACCATGGGCCAACGCAGCAGAGAAAAAGTAAGTAAAGAGTTTGATGAACGCATTGTAATTGACAAATACCTGAACTGCATACAGGAAATACAGCACAAGCCAGTGGTAAGCCACGCTTAACAGGGGCTTTTAGTACCCTAACGTATAAATAATTCCACTCTACTACACTTCATCACTACATAATATGCTATTTTACTGCCTTAAATGGACACATAAGGCCGCAATTATTAATTTTTATCCTAATTTTACATAAGTTTAGAGCATAGCAGTTTTTCTAAGGTTTGCCCTATTAAGTTAGCATTGATCATTTAAATAAGGCCGATGTATTCATACTGTGGTGGTATGCGTTATCGTTAAACCTAATTGTACCCTTAAACCCGATTTTTGCAAACATTGAAACGACTTAACCTTCTTGTACTAGTGACTGCCATTTGGGGGCTGCAATCTTGTCAAATATACAAGCAAGATATACTTTTTACTGATGCTGACGAGCTGAATACCGGCCTATTGCAGGCACAGGTACAGCAGGCACAGGCATCGTACCAGATACAGCCTAACGACTGGCTTGAAATGGAAGTACACACCAATAAGGGTGAGCGCATTATTGACCCCAATTTTGAACTACAGGTAGGCAACCAGAACGGCCAGCTACAGGGCAACCTCAGGCCCCGTTACCTGGTAAAGCCTGATGGCACTGTAAAGCTGCCCATGCTTGACAATGTAGCACTGGGTGGGTTAAGCCTGTATGAAGCTGAGCGTAAACTGCAAAAGCTGTACGAAGCTGTATACAAAGAGCCTTTTGTAATACTACGCTACGCCAACAAAAGGGTAACCGTACTGGGGGCTGTACAAAGCCAGGTGGTGCCCCTCACCAATGAAAATACAAACCTGCTTGAAGTGCTTGCCCTGGCCGGGGGCCTTACGCAAGACTCAAGGGCATGGAACATTAAACTGGTGCGCGGAGACCTGAACAACCCTGAGGTATACGTCATAGACCTTTCTACGGTTGAAGGCATGAAAAAAAGCATATTGCCCGTATTGCCGGGTGATGTAGTGTATATAGAACCAGTAAGAAGGGTAGTGAATGAAGCCATTAGAGACGTTGCGCCAGTGTTAAGCATCATTTCAACTACCATTACATTAATATTTGTCATTGCTAATCTTTAAATTCGGGTTACTAAACAGCAGCAAAGCTTGGTTCACAACACAGAAGATAAAGATAACTACATAGGGGTAAGCAGAAACCAGCTTTCTGAAGAGGGCGATCTGCTGAGTGGCTTTGATTTTGACAAAGCCCTGAGAGTAGTCAAGCAAAGCATACCCTGGGCATTGGTCATTATGATGATTACCTGCACCGGGGCCTACCTGTACCTGCGTTACAGCAAGCCGCTGTACGAGTCAGTCTCAGACCTGAAGCTTGATATCAAAAGTGATGCCTCATTGCTGGGCATAAGCAAACCCGCCACCACCTTTAACAACCTCTCTGGCGAAATTGAGCTCATCCGCTCAAAACTGTTTTTCAATAAGGTAGTAGCTGCCGTTAACTTTGACATTACCTACCACTTTGTGGGCAACCTGCTTAATGAAGAGCGCTACCTGAACTGTCCCTTTGAGGTAACCTACAGCAACCTGCACAGCAGCTTTTACGACAAACGCATTAATGTTGAAATCATTAATGCTGAAACCTACAAACTAAGCTACCAGCACTGGGGCAAAGAGTACAGCCAAACGCACCGCTTTGGCGAGTTGGTTAGCAGCCCGGAGTACCAGCTAAACCTGCAGCTTACGCAACATTTTGACCCTGCCGAAAGCCGGGGCGTGTACTTCTTCACCATTAACTCTGAGCAATCGCAGGCCAGCTACATTGGCAACAACTTTGACGTAAAGCCGCTCAACTTTAATGCCCGTACCATCAGGGTATCATTCAGAGACCATACCCGCCGCAAAGCGGCTGATGTGGTGCAGGCCATTGACACCCTGTACCTCAACTACACCAAAGAAGAGAAAATTAAAGCCACCCGCCAGCAAATTAGCTTCATTGACAAACAGCTGAAGCAAACTGAAGCCAAGCTGGAAGAGTTTGAAGATTACTTTGAGAACTTTACCATTAACAACAAAACCACCAACCTTAACGACGACATAAGCAAAACAATTGAGGCCATTGCCAAAATTGAGCAACAGCGTTTTGAGTTAACCTCAGCCCTGGTAAAAGTAAACACCATGGTTGATGCCATCAGAGAAGATAAACCTGTGCCCACCCTGTTTGGCACTGACTACCTGACCATCAACAACCTGCAAAGCATGTTGAATGAATACAACGAGCTGCTTACTGATAAAGAGCTGTTGCTGGCTGCTTACAAAGAAAACACACTGGTAGTTTCTAAGAAAAACACTGAAATACAACTGCTTAAAAACAACTTGCTTGACAAGGTTTATGAGTTGAAAAGCAGCCTTACCATTGAGCTGAGCGACTACGAAAAGCAAAAGCGTGAATTAGAAAGCACCTTTAAAAGCCTGCCCTCATTAGGCACAGAATACACCAAGAACCGGCGCAACTACTCGCTTTACGAAGGCTTTTACCTTACCCAGCTACAAACCAAAGCTGAGTTTGAAATTGCACAGGCAGGCACAGTAACCAACTTTGCCATTTTAACGCCGCCCACCTACCCTTCAGCCCCCATTTACCCCAAACGGCTGTTTGTATACGCCATAGGCATTACGGCTGGTTTGGTATTAAGCCTGTTGCTTATTGGCGCCCGTTACCTGCTGCACAACAAAATTGGCAGCCAGGCTGAACTGGAGAAGCTCAGCCTGGCCCCCTTGCTGGGTATTGTACCCTATTACAGCCTTGAAAAAATGCCCAGCACCAAACTGGTGGTAAATAAGTACCCCAAATCATCTATTAGTGAATCATTACGGTCGGTACGCACCAATATGGAGTTTTTAAGCGCTGCCAAAAAGAAAAAAATCATATCAATTACCTCAACAGTAAGTGGCGAGGGCAAAACATTCATTGCGGTAAACTTAGGGGCCATCATTGCTTTTTCTAAACTAAAGGTCATTCTGGTTGACCTTGACATGCGCAAGCCCAAAATTCACTCAGCATTCAACAATGAAAACTCACCTCAGGGCGTAAGCACCATACTCATTAACAAACACGGCCTTGAAGAAAGCATTGAAACCACAGACCTTGAGCACCTGCACTACATTTGTGCTGGCCCTACCCCGCCCAACCCGTCAGAACTGTTGCTTAGCCAGGAGTTTGATGCCTTTTTAGACAAGCTAAAAGGCATGTATGACCTGATCATACTTGATACACCGCCCGTTGGCCTGGTAACTGATGGCATATTGGCCATGAAAAAGTCAGACATACCCATATACGTCATCAGGGCCGACTACTCGCGCAAAACATTTGTAAGCAACCTGAACCGCCTTATCCGCATTAACAAGTTCAATAACCTCACTACCATTTTGAACTCTGTTAAGGCACCTGGGGTAAGCAAGTACTATGGCAACAGCTATGGCTATGGCAACTATTATGTAGACACCAAGCCGAAAAGTAATATATTTGCAAAACTTTTTAGGAAATCCTGATTGCCTGTGTTTGGTTTTGGCGCAAAAAAAACTCTCCAACAACCATTTCTGGTTGATGTACACTCGCATTTAGTGCCTGGCATTGATGATGGCGTGCAAACCGTAGATGAATCTATTGCCCTGCTAGAGCAGTTTCAGCGGTTGGGCTACCGCCACATCATTACTACGCCCCATATCATGGGTGATTATTACCAAAATACCCCGGAAACCATCAATACAGGCCTTAGCCAGGTGCAGGCGGCCATACAACAACACCAGCACCTTACCATAACCATTAGTGCTGCGGCAGAGTATTACCTTGATGAATACCTGCTTGACTTACTAAATACAGACCAGCAGCTGCTGCTGTTTGGCAACAAATACCTTTTATTTGAAACCGGGTTTTTAAACCAGCCGGCCCTTATGCACGAATTTGTGTTTATGGCACAGTCAAAAGGCTTTAAGCCCGTACTGGCCCACCCCGAGCGCTACGTGTGGCTACAGGAATTTCCTGACAAAATAGAAGAACTACACAACCGTGGGGTGCTGTTTCAAATAAACGTATCGTCATTAACCGGCTATTACAGCAGGCCTGCCAAAAAGCTGGCAGAACAACTCATTAACTTAAACTATGTGGCTTTTATAGGCAGTGATTGTCACAACAAAAAGCACTTTGGTGTTGTACATGAAGCACTGACTTCAAAAAAAATACTGAAACAGCTAAGCAAAACCCAGGTGTTAAACAACTCATTAGCAAACCTATGATACTGGTCACTGGTGCAAACGGATTTATTGGCAGCTTTATATGCCGCCAGTTGCTGCAGCAAGGCCACCAGGTACGTGCCCTGAAGCGCAAAAACAGCAATATGGCACTGGTCCAGGGGCTTGATGGCCCCATTAACTGGCTTACGCTTGACCTGGAAGACCTGGCCGAAGTAGCCAACGCCCTTGCCGGGGTGCAAACAGTAATACACTGCGCTGCCGTTATATCAATGCAGAAGCATGACCGCGACTTAATGTACCGGGTAAATGTTGAAGGAACCAGAAACCTGGTTAACCAGGCATTACACAAAGGCATACAGCGGTTTATTCATATCAGCTCTGTGGCGGCCATTATGAACGACAAGGCAGAGGGCCTGCTTACTGAAAACACCCGCTGGGAAGAGTCTGCCACGCAAACCACCTACGGTTATACCAAACACCTGGCCGAGCTTGAAGTAGCCAGAGCCGCAGCCGAGGGCATTGACACAGCCATAATTAACCCATCGTTAGTAATAGGCCCGGGGTTGGTCAATCAGGGCAGTACAAGCATATTTGGCCAGGTAGCCCACCACCACCGCAACCTGGTAAACGGCCAGGTAAACTATGTTGATGTGCGCGAAGTAGTAAGCGCAGTCATGGCTACCCTTACCGGCAACCACCACAACCAGCGGTTTATACTAAACGCAGGCACCACCACCTATGAAAAGCTGTATGCGCAAATTGCCGAGATACTGAACGTACGCCCCCCCAGGGTTATCTCAAATGGTTTTCAATTGAAACTTGCGTACCTGTTTTCGGGTTTATGGTCTATGGTAACTCAAAAGCCTGCCATCAGTAAAGAACTACTTAAACGCAGGAGGCAACCCGTTGCCTACGATGGCACGAAGGCTGCCCAGGCCCTGTCAATTCAATACCGCCCGCTTAACGACACCCTTCAGTGGGCCGTAAGCCAGCTGCAGGCCAATGGGCAATTGGCCTAAATTTTTAAACTTCCATTAAGAATATTCATTGGCTTTTAGTACATTTTAGAAACAATTGGACGACTTAGCACATGTCAGAAGACTTTAAGAGAAGAAAAGAGCATAAAGAACTACTCAAAAGGTTTGAAGAGGGCCTTCGCAACAATGAAGATCTTTACTTTGAGTTAGATGATTATGAACGGATTGTAGACTTATATGCTGAGAACGGCAAATACCATAAAGCCCTGAAGGCCTGCGACAAGGCCATGGAGCAATACCCTTATTCAATAGAACTAATGCTGGCCAAAGCACAGGTGTTGGCCAACCTGCATGAATACAAAGATGCCCTTGAGCTGCTTGAGTATGCAGATAGCCTGCACCCTAAAGACCCTGACCTGTATTTTATGCGGGCCAATATCTTGACCATGAATGGCGAGTTTCAAAGGGCTATTGATATTTATTTAGACACCCTGCCCTTTTGCGAAGACCGCAGCGAACTATACTACAATGTAGGGCTTACTTACCAAAATGCTGCCGACCATGACCAGGCCATTCGGTATTACAAAATGGCCCTAGAAGAAAACCTCAACAACGAAAACGCCATTTATGAGCTGGCGTACTGCCTTGATATGAACGGGCAGCTGGAAGACAGCATTAACTACTACCAGCAGTTTATTGACCGCGACCCCTACTCGCAATACGCA
>CAZXTW010000235.1:0-8491 GCA_964643525.1 uncultured Roseivirgaceae bacterium | reverse complement strand
AAAATCAATGCCAGGTATGATAATGGCATATTAACGGTAGCCATACCCAAGAAAGAGGAAGCCAAACCCAGGCCGCCCAAAACCATTGAGATTGCATAAGGATGCAGTGATAAATTCATGGCGAATAGCCGTCCATTGACAGTAGTGATTTAAGGTTGTTGTGAAACCGGCTGGCGCATTGCCCCAGCCGGTTTTTTAGTAACAGGGTGGGGGCTGGCCTTAGGCTTTTGTTTGTAGAATAGTAAAATAAGTACGGGTAAAAGGGTAAGGTCAAATAAAACGGCAAAAACCAGCGTAAGGCCTACCAACAGGCCGGTGTAATAGGTGCCGCCAAAGTCAGAGAGCAGTAGCGTCATAAAACCACTGGCCAAAATAAGCGTGGTAATGATAATGGCCTTACCGGTACTAAAGTAGGTACGTTTTAAGGCATACAATACTGTGCGGCCTTTGCCCAGTTCAATGCGCAGCTTGCTAATGAAGTGAATGGTATCATCAACCGCAATGCCAAAAGCAATGCTGAATACTATTGAGGTAGAAAGCTTCAGGTCAATACCGGTGAGGCCCATAATGCCAGCTACCACCAGCAGGGGTATCATGTTGGGTACTAAAGTAATGAGCACCATGCGTAGCGATTTAAACATAAACCCGGCTATAAGTGCAATTACGCCAAAGGCAATGCCCAGGCCCTTCACCATGTTTGATACCAGGTAATAATTGTTTTTATCAATCAGCAATGAGGTACCTGTCAACTTAAAAGCCACCAGGCTGGTATTGGTATTTTGCTGTATGTATTGCATCAGGGCCTGGTTGTTCAGTTCAGACTGCCGGCTGCCAATATCACCTATGCGCCCGCTAATACGCCCTATGCGCCCATTGGCTGTGGCCAGGGCCACTGTGCGGGGGCGCTTATTGGCCCGTTGCACCCACCTGAATGTATTTTGATAGGCCTTGGGGCTGCCAGGCACCACATAATACTTTTGCAGGCCACCGTTTAAGGTACGGTGCATGCTTTTAAACACAGTTAGGGGTGATAACAGGGCGCCCGCCCCAAAGCTACCTGTTAAATACTGATGCACCTTTTCCAGCTCAGCCATAACCGGGGCATCATACACCGTAAGGCTGCTGTCAAGCACAGTAACGGTCATTTCAAACGGGCGAGAGCCGGCGTAGGCCTGGTCAAAAAAGGCAAAGTCTTGCTTAAGCGGGTCATTGTCGGGTATATCTTCAATTAAAAAAGAATTCACCCGCAGTTGGTTAATGCCCCACAGGCTTACACCAATAACAACAGCCGAAACCGCCATAACCACTGTGCGGTTTCTGAATACAAAGGTCAGTACTGCCTGTAGCTTGTTACGCCACCACAGGCGGTTGCGCTCACTTTGCACCACTTTGGGCTTTTTAACAAACAGCAGCACAGCAGGCAAGAGGGTAAAGGCTAATACAAATGCCAGAAACACCCCAATGGCAGTATACAGCCCAAACTCACGAATGGGCTTGATAGAAGCTGTAAACAGTGTAAGAAAACCCACAGCAGTGGTCACTGAGGTTAATAAGGTAGCCAGCCCCACCTCTTTGAGGGTAGTGCGCAAAGCCCTGAGCTTGTGGGCACCATGGCGCAGCTCTTCAATGTATTTGGTAATGATGTGCACCACATCACTCATGCCCACCACAAACATAATGGTGGGTAATAATATAAGGAGTATATCTAACGATTTGCCTGTAAGGCCCATCAGGCCCAGTATCCACGCTACGGCCAGCAGCACCACAATAATGGGTACCACAATGCCCCAAAGTGAGCGGTAGGCAAAAAATAAAAACAGTACGATTAACACCAGAGAGGCCGAAACAAACACAAACAGCTCTGACTGCATTTTGCTTACATACACCCCTTGTGCCTTGGCCTTGCCGGCCAGGTGGTAGTGGGTAAACTGGTACTGCTGCAGCAAAGCATTGATTTGCAGTACCAGGCGGTCGGCGGCCGATTTGTCTTTTAGCTCGTCATGCTTAATCAACATCGCGATAGAGCGGCCGTTTTTGGCAAAAAAAGTACCCATCAGGGTTTCATCGGCCCAAATGCGGGTGCTGTCAGCTGCATAGCGCTGGCGCTGGCCTGGGTGCAGCACAGGCACCTGTATAAAGCCTGCCGGGCTTTTAATGGGTTGTTTCATACTGGTAGGCGAGGCCACCAGCAGCACCCCCGGTAATTGTTGCAGGGCCTGGCACAGACTGTCGGCACGCGCCAGAAAGCTGCCAGAAAAAACGCCTTCTGGCTGCTCTAGCCCCAGCAGCAGGTAATCGTTGTCGTTTTCAAACAGCGTTCTAAACTCCTGGTAATACTCCAGGTCGGGGTCGCCAGTAGGGAAAAAGCTCTCAAAGACATAATTAAAGTTTACCTGGGTAATGCCGTACATGAACAGGCACGTACCTAATGCTACCACCAACAGGGCAACTTTACCATAACGTTTATACATAGGCCAACGCTTAAACCGGCAAGATAACTGAATACAGTACTATAATGCAGCAACCGGTGCTAATTCTTGGTAGGTAACACTGCAAAGGGGCAAGGTGTTGCAGTGTAGCAAATAAAAAATGCACTGCATGCATACTTCTGGTTTATTAGGGTGTTTTCATGTATAATTGGTAGTTGTCATACAAAAACCCCTGAACAGTCATTTAACCCACACCACCATGCAGCATGCTGAATACCCGCATATATTTACCCCATTAGATTTGGGCTTTACTACATTGAAAAACCGCATTTTAATGGGGTCAATGCATACCGGTTTAGAAGAAGCCAAAGACGGCTACAACAAAATGGCGGCCTATTTTGCTGAGCGCGCGCATGGGGGCGTAGGGCTGATTGTTACCGGCGGTGTGGCCCCTAACCGGGCGGGCTGGGTAAAGCCTTTTGCGGCCAAGCTCAGCACGCAGGGCGAAGCCCGCAAGCACCGGGTTATTACAGAGGCAGTGCACCAGGGGGGCGGTAAAATATGCCTGCAAATACTGCATGCCGGGCGTTATGGCTACCACCCGCTGGCAGTGGCCCCTACCCGCATACAGGCGCCCATATCACCTTTTAAGCCCTGGCAGCTTACCGGCCGGGGGGTTGAGCGCACCATTAATGCATTTGCCAATACCAGCCGCCTGGCGCAGGAAGCCGGGTATGACGGTGTAGAGATTATGGGCTCTGAAGGTTACCTGATTAACCAGTTTATTGCAGCGGCCACTAATAAACGAAAAGACCAATGGGGCGGCAGCTATGAAAACAGAATGCGCTTTCCGGTAGAAATTGTGCGCCGCGTGCGCCAGGCCGTTGGCACTGACTTTATTATTATTTACCGGCTGTCAATGCTTGACCTGGTTAAAAACGGCAGCTCGTGGGATGAGGTGGTGCAGCTGGCCCAGGCCATTGAAGGGGCCGGTGCCACCATTATTAATACAGGCATAGGCTGGCACGAGGCGCGCATCCCTACCATTGCCACCATGGTGCCCAGGGCAGCCTTTAGCTGGGTAACTCAAAAGTTAAAAGGCAAGGTAAAGGTGCCATTAGTTACCACCAACCGCATTAATATGCCGCAGGTGGCTGAAGATGTACTGGCCAATGGCCATGCCGATATGATTTCAATGGCCAGGCCTTTTCTGGCCGATGCTGAACTGGTGAAAAAGGCCTATGAAGGCCGTACAGATGAAATAAACACCTGCATAGGCTGTAACCAGGCCTGCCTTGACCATATTTTTAAAAACCAGATGGCCAGCTGCCTGGTTAACCCCAGGGCCTGCCACGAAACAGAACTGGTCATAACCCCCACCACCAATAAAAAGAAAGTGGCCGTAGTAGGGGCAGGCCCTGCCGGCCTGGCCGCAGCCACCACTGCGGCGCAGCGCGGCCATGAGGTAGCCCTGTTTGATGCCGCCCCTGAAATAGGGGGGCAGTTTAATATGGCCAAGCAAATACCCGGAAAGGAAGAGTTTTACGAAACCTTGCGCTACTTTAGCAGGCAAATTGAACTAACCGGTGTACACTTGCACCTGAATACTACCGTTACTGTAGAAAGCTTAAAGGCTGGTGGGTACAATGAGGTAGTTTTGGCTACCGGTGTGAAAGCCCGCACGCCCGGCATTCAGGGTATTGACCACCCCAAGGTGTTGTCATACATTGATGTACTGCTGCATAAAAAAGCCGTAGGCAACCGGGTGGCTATTATTGGGGCAGGTGGTATTGGTTTTGATGTGGCCGAGTTTTTAAGCCACCAGAACCACGAACAACCCCAAACAGTTGGTGAGTTTTTGCATGAGTGGGGGGTAGACCCCAACAATGAGGTGCGGGGCGGTATTGAAGGTGTGCAGCCAGAGCCGGCCCACTCGCCCAGGGAGGTGTTTCTGTTACAGCGTACCCAGGGCAAGCTGGGGGCAAAGCTGGGCAAAACCACAGGTTGGATACACAGAACAACATTAAAAAATAAAAAGGTACAGATGATTGGCGGGGTAAGCTATGAACGGGTAGATAACGCTGGTTTGCATATTACGGTTGACGGTAAACCCACCGTACTAGAGGTAGACCATGTGATTGTTTGCGCCGGCCAAACGCCCAACCGCGATTTGTCTGAGCAATTAACGCAGGCAGGCATTACAGCCCATTTAATTGGTGGAGCTGATGTAGCCGCTGAGCTTGACGCCAAGCGTGCCATTGACCAGGGCACCAGACTGGCGGTTGCCTTATAAGGTGAACTTACAGACAGGTATATGAAGATTGTGATCACTGACGGTAAAACACTAACCCCCGGTGACCTGGAATGGGCTCCGTTGGAGCATTTCGGAAGGGTATCGGTTTATGACAACACGTAGCCCGACCAACTGATAGAGCGCTGCCATGATGCAGATATATTGCTTACCAACAAGGTAGTGATTAATGCTGGCAGCATGGTACAGATGGAAAGCCTGAAACTGATTGTAGTGACGGCCACAGGTGTAAATAATGTAGATTTAAAGGCCGCCGCCCGGCAGCAGGTTACCGTTTGTAATGTGCCTGGCTATGGCACCGAGGCTGTGGCCCAACACACATTTGCTTTGCTGTTTGCCCTGACTAACCGCGTGGCACACCACAGCCGGGCTGTGCACCATGGTAAGTGGACCCACCTGAACAACTGGACGTTCTGGAATTACCCCTTGACCACTTTAGGGGGCAAAACAATGGGCATTATTGGTATGGGTAGCATAGGTAAAAAAGTAGCCGAAATTGCCCAGGCCCTGGGCATGCATGTGGTTGGGTACCACCCTGACCCTAATTACCAAAAAGCAGCAGGTATAGAAGTTTTGCCATTAGATGAACTGCTTACCCAAAGCGACGTGGTAAGCCTGCATGCCCCACTAACAGGCACCAATTACCACCTCATAGATGCCAAAAAGCTGGCCATAATGAAGCCAAACGCCATACTGTTAAATACAGCCCGTGGCCAGTTAATAGATGAGACTGCCCTGGCCAGTGCCTTAAGAAACTACCATATTGGCGGGGCCGGGCTGGATGTGCTTGAAAATGAACCTCCAGCAATTGATAACCCTTTAATGGGGCTTGACAATTGCATCATTACCCCGCACAATGCCTGGGCAAGTATTGAATCACGGCACAGGTTAATGCAAATAGCTATTGACAATGTATCTAACTTTATAGCAGGTACCCCTACCCATGTGGTAACTGCCAGTTAAGGCTGATTTTATTACAGGCCAGTGCATGCTTTTTTGCCTGTTACCCGTATTTTTGCTTATTGTGTTCAAAACTAAACAAGCCCCAAAATGAAGCAGTACCTTGACCTGATGCAGCATATTTTAGACCACGGTGTACAAAAAAATGACCGTACAGGCACAGGTACCTTAAGTATATTTGGCCACCAAATGCGTTTTGACCTGGCCGAGGGCTTTCCGTTAGTAACCACCAAAAAGCTGCACCTGCGCTCAATCATACATGAACTGTTGTGGTTTTTGCAGGGCGATACCAATATTCAATACCTCAAAGAGAATAAGGTGCGTATTTGGGATGAGTGGGCTGATGAACAGGGCAACCTGGGCCCTATTTATGGGCACCAGTGGCGCAGCTGGCCCACCCCTGGCGGCGAGCATATTGACCAGATTACCCAGGTAGTAAACGCCATTAAAACCACGCCAGATTCGCGCAGGCTAATTGTAAGTGCCTGGAATGTGGCCGACATACCCACGATGGCCCTACCCCCATGCCATGCTTTTTTTCAGTTTTATGTAGCCAGCGGCAAGCTGTCGTGCCAACTGTACCAGCGCAGTGCCGATGTTTTTCTGGGTGTGCCGTTTAACATTGCCTCGTATGCCCTGCTTACCTTAATGATTGCCCAGGTGTGCCACTTACAACCTGGTGAGTTTATTCATACCTTTGGTGATACCCACCTGTACAGCAACCATTTAGAGCAGGCACGCCTGCAGTTGCAACGCCAGCCACGGCCCTTACCAACTATGACTATCAACCCTGAAGTAAAAGATATATTTGGCTTTAGGTATGAAGATTTTACCCTTGAAAACTACAACCCACACCCCCATATAAAAGCTGAGGTAGCGGTGTAAGGGTACAAAAAAACCCTATTTGAGCACTTAGGCGTTTTTTAAACCCTGTTTATCACAGGATTTGGGCTAATTACCAGTCGCAACAATCCACTGTTAACTTTCTAAAAAGAAAGATCCCGACAAGTCGAGATTGAGGCCCGGTTTTGATAGGCACGTCACCCGGTTAGATTCAAATTGTTAGGTTTAAAAAACAAGCGTGCTCAAAAGGGTATATCTTCAAAAACCGCTTCTCGGTTTTATATATGCATTGATTAATACTTATGCAAAAGTAAACCAAATGGGCAAAACCAGCTGTTTGTAGTGCTGCTATCTGCCCGGTTACCTTACATAAACTAAAAACACCTTACTGGCCAATAAGTTCATATTGCGGGCGTCATAATTATTTTATCTTTGGGTTACCCAAGCTTTATTACATGCCAATGTCAAGAATGCTCTATTATACACCAGGCCCATCGGCCATATTTTATACTGTTGAAGAACACCTGAAAAAGGCCATGCAACAGCAGGTGCCTGCCATATCGCACCGGGGGCAGGCCTTTAAAGCTATTTTTCAAGAAACAGCTACTAACCTGAGGCAACTGTTGCAGCTGCCCGACAACTACCACATTGTATTCGTCGCTTCGGCTACAGAAATTTGGGAGCGATTAATCCAGAATTGTGTAGAGGCGCACTCGCACCACCTGGTCAATGGCTCGTTTTCAAAGCGGTTTTATGAAATTGCCGGGCAACTGGGGCGCAACGCCACTAAAACTGAGGTGGAAGCAGGTACCTGCGTAAACCCTCAAACCGTAGAAGCTGGCAATGCAGAGTTAATTGCCATTACCCAAAATGAAACCAGCACCGGTGCTGCCCAGCCCCTGGCTGATATTGCGGCCATTAGAAAACAATACCCCGAAGCACTGATTGCGGTAGATGTGGTATCAAGCATACCCCATATTGAATTAGACTACAGCCTGATTGACAGCGCGTACTTTTCAGTACAAAAATGCTTTGGCTTACCTGCCGGCCTGGGGGTATGGCTGGTTAATGACCGGTGTGTGCAAAAAGCAGAAGCCTTGCTGGCAAAAGGCCTGAGCATAGGCTCGTACCACAACCTGCCGGGGCTGGTAAGCAAAGCTGCCGCCTACCAGACGCCCGAAACCCCCAATGTATTGGGTATATACCTGCTGGGTAAAGTAGCCGGTGATATGCTCAATAAAGGGTTAGATATGATACGGCGCGAAACAAAGTATAAAGCAGCCCTGCTGTACGGTTTGCTTGAGCGGCAGCCAGGGCTAAGCCCGTTTGTGCGTGATAAAACATGCCGCTCTGAAACAGTAATTGTGGGCGATGTAGCCGCAGGCTCTGAACCTTTAATTAACCACCTGAAACAAAAAAGCATTGTAATTGGCAGTGGGTACGGCCCTTTTAAGCATCAGCACATTAGGGTGGCTAACTTCCCAACCACAAGTAAAGAACAGATTGAAATGCTTTCTGATTTAATTGATGCTTACCAGGCTGCTTCAGTAAAATAATTGTATTGTAAATCAATGTTACACCTCAATTGCTATTAACAAATGTACCCATTAAAAAAGATTCTGGTTGGTCTTGATTTGACTGAGCTCGACACCACTTTGGTGCAATTTGCTGCATACATGGCGCAAATATCTGGTGCTGAGCATATTTGTTTTTGCAATATGGTGCGCAACATCCATATACCAGAAGCGGTGCTTCAGGAGTTCCCTGACCTGGTACGCCATGCCGTTGAAGACCGCCGCCAGCAAATGATTACTGCCGTAAACCAGGTAGAAGCCAACTTTGCAGGTGCGCAGTTAGATTTTATTGTGGTTGAAGGGCAGCCTACCAAACAAATGTTGCACCTGACTGTAGAGTATGATATTGACCTGGTTATTGTGGGGCGCAAGGT
>CAZXTW010000234.1:0-8492 GCA_964643525.1 uncultured Roseivirgaceae bacterium | reverse complement strand
TAGAGCAACACCAGGGCAAAGTAGGCCTGCAAAGCAAGCCGGGCAAGGGCAGCACATTTACTTTATATTTACCCTACAACAACCCGCAAAGCCATGAGTAACACCAGTAACCCTGTACGCAAGGTGTTAATTGCCGAAGACGACCCCAACTTTGGTATGGTACTGAAAAGCTACCTTGAGCTGAACAACTTTGAGGTACAGCTGGCCCCAGATGGCAGGCAGGCACTTGAAAGCATTAAGCAGCAGCAGCCCGACCTGGCTATATTAGATGTGATGATGCCCGAGCTGGACGGGTTTGCCCTGGCCGAAAAGCTGCAACAGGCCGGCTATGGCTTTCCCTTTGTGTTTTTAACAGCCCGTGGCCAAAAAGAAGACATCCGCAAGGGCTTTAACACCGGCGCCATTGATTACCTGGTAAAGCCTTTTGACCCCGAGGTATTGCTCATGAAAATTGAGGCCCTGCTTACCCTGCAAACGCATGAGCAGCAGGAAGCACAGGTTCAGTTGCCGGGCGTAACTTTTGATGTTGACAAGCGCCTGATCAGTGCCAACGGCATACAGAAAAAGCTTACCGCCAAAGAGGCCGAGCTGCTGCGCCTGTTGTTGCAGTACAAAGGCAAGCTGCTAACCCGTGAAGAGGCCCTGCTAAAAATCTGGCATGAAGATGACTACTTTACCACTCAAAGCATGAATGTGTACCTGAGCAAGCTGCGCAAGTATTTAGAAGAGCTGGTGCCGGGCCAGGTAGTGATTGAAAACATTCATGGCAAAGGCTTTGTATTGCGTGAGGCTTAGGCCGTAGCCCTTGGGTTTCAACCCTGGCGGTGTACCTTTGCATGCCCAATAACCGCCCTGGCTTTTAAGGCTTTGTGGGTTGGGTATTGATTAGGGAAAGGCAGCAGCAGTATGACCGACTATGACTTACACACCCTGCCCAACGGCATTAGGGTTGTTCATAAACAAATTACCCACACCAAAATAATTCATTGCGGCTTTGTGCTTGATATTGGCAGCCGCGATGAGCAACCCCACCAGCAGGGCATTGCCCATTTTTGGGAGCATATGGCCTTTAAGGGCACCACCAGGCGCAAAGCATTTCATATTTTGAACCGGCTTGAGTCAGTAGGGGGTGAGCTGAATGCTTATACTACCAAAGAAAAAATATGCTTTTATGCCTCGGCCCTTGACCGCCACCTTGATAAAGCGGTAGAGTTGTTGAGTGACATTACGTTCGATTCTGTTTTTCCTGAAAAGCAAATTGAGCTTGAGCGCAGCGTGATTCTGGAAGAGATGGCCATGTACCGCGATACGCCCGAAGATGCCATTCAGGATGAGTTTGATGAACAGGTATTCAAGGCCCACCCATTTGGCTATAATATACTGGGCACTACTGATAGCGTGCAGGCCTTCAGGCGTGATCACTTTAAGCAGTTCATTGCCCAGAACCTTGACACCAGCCGCATAGTATTTACCTGCGTTAGCCGCTTTCCGTTTAGTAAAGTGCTGCGCCTGGCACAAAAATACCTGGGCCATGTGCCCGCCATAAGCAAGGCACGCCAGCGCCAGCCTTTTACCAGTTTTACACCCACCCACAAAACGGTGCACCGCCCCCTTACCCAAAGCCAGTGTGCACTGGGGCGCACGGCCTACCCTTTGGCCCATGAGCACCGCCTGCCCTTTTTCCTGCTGGTTAATATACTGGGGGGCAGCGGCCTCAACTCACGTTTAAACATGGCCCTGCGCGAGCGGCATGGCTATGTATATACCGTTGAGGCGGCCTACAATGCTTTTTCTGACAGTGGCCTGTTTGCCATTTATTTCGGTACAGAGCCTGGTAAGCTGCGCCGCAGCATTGAGGTGGTGCACCGCGAGCTTAAAAAGCTGCAAACCACCCCGCTGGGGGCCATGCAGCTGCACAGCGCCAAAGAGCAACTGATGGGCCAAATGGCCATGGCAGAAGAAAACAACGCCAGCCTGATGCTTATGATGGGTAAAAGCCTGCTTGACCTGGGCCATATTGATAGCCTGGCCACCATTTTTGAGGCAGTAAAAGCCATTACCGCAGGCACCCTGCAACAGCTGGCGCAAGCGGTGTTTGCCCAGGAGGGCCTCAGCCAGTTGGTATACCTGCCTGAAGATTAACCCGCCAGGCAGGGTAGGGGGGCTACCGTTTGGCCTGTTAAAACCGTTTTTTACAGAAAAACGCCTCCTGCATATTGCGTTTCACCTACTTATCGTTATCATTTGTAATATTAAAATGTAGTCTTACAACAGGTGTAAGTAATTTACATCAAAATTAAGTGGGTTGGGTCCACAGCGGCGTGGCCTAAACGTGGGTATGTGTGATAGCGGCTTCGCTGTGGCGTCCTTTTCTTTTGGTTCGTTTTCTTTTGGACGGTCAAAAAGGATCGAGTGTTAATAAATTAGCCTGTGGCTAATTTTAACGAGAGGCCAGGTTGGAGGGAGGAAACGAAGCAGAGATGTCCATAGACCGATGAAAATGCCATGGCTATCACTGATTGATTACCAGTATATACCTGTTTTGAATGTTGAATTAAATTTATCCTTTTGGAATTTATACACCCCGATATTCAGCACTATGCCGAGGCGCACAGCACCGCCGAGCCTGGTCACCTGGCGGCCATTAACCGCCACACCCACCTGAAAGTAATGATGCCCCGCATGCTGTCAGGGCATATGCAGGGCCGCATACTGGCTACCTTCTCGCACATGTTGCGTCCCAGCCGCATTCTTGAAATTGGCACCTACACCGGCTACTCGGCCCTGTGCCTGGCTGAAGGTATGCACCCAGAAGGCACCCTTATTACCATTGACGTGAACAAAGAGCTGGAGGCCACGGTGCGCCGCCACTTTAAAGAGGCCCCCCAAGGCCACCTGATTGATTTCAGGCTGGGCAACGCCAAAGATATTGTGCCCCAGCTGCCGGGCCCTTTTGACCTGGTTTTTATTGATGCCGATAAGGTTGCCTACAGCCAGTATTATGACCTGGTGATTGATAAAGTGAGGCCCGGCGGCTTTATTATTGCCGACAATGTACTGTGGAGCGGCAAGGTATTGCCTAAAACAGGCACTAAAATTGATAAGAACACACAAGCGTTACTTGACTTTAACGATGCCGTACAGGCAGATGCCCGTGTAGAGAATGTGTTATTTCCTGTACGCGATGGCCTGATGGTAATCAGAAAAATATGACTATGCAAAAGCCTATTACCTTAGTACTGTGCCTGCTGGCCCTGTTACCCGCCTGGGTGGCATATGCCGCAGGCCCCAGGGTGCCTTCAACCCTGCAGTTTGGTGGCATTACCTTAAAGCTGACAGAGGCAGGCCGCAAGCGCATTCAAAAAGATGTAGATGCCTTAACCGAAAGCCCCCTGTACTTTAACCGTAAGGTTGATTATGTAAAGCCTTATATGCCCATTATTGACCGTATTTTTAAGGAACGAAACGTGCCAGCCGACTTCCGCTACCTGGCCATTCAAGAGAGTGCCCTCATTGCCGATGCCCGCTCAGTAAGCAACGCCATTGGCTACTGGCAGTTTAAAATACCTGCTGGTGAAGAGGTAGGCCTGCGCATTGACCGCCAGGTAGATGAGCGCATGAATATTGTATCAAGCACCTACGGGGCGGCTACCTACCTGAAGCGCATTAACTTTTACTTTAAAAACTGGGTGTACACCCTCATGGCCTACAACACTGGTCAGGCCGGGGCGGCTCGCTATGTAAACGACCGTTACATTGGGGCCAGCAAAATGGAAATTAATAGCAAAACCCATTGGTACGTGATTAAATTCCTGGCCCATAAAATTGCCTTTGAGCAGCACCTGAAGCCAGAAAAAGAGCCTGAGCTGTGGTTTGAAGAGTTTACAAAGGGGGGCGGGCTAAGCCTTAGCAGCGTGGCTAAGCAACAGCGGGTTGACCTTGAGGTGCTGCGCACCCACAACAAATGGTTAAAAAATGGCAAAATACCAACTGATAAGGCCTATACCATCATAATACCCCGTACTGGTAACGGGCGTGGTTATTCTATTAACCACAACCTGAAGGAGCCCCAAAGCAAAATTAAGGGCCGCAAAAACAACGGTGGCGGTGGGCAGCCACCCGTAACAAGCATTACGGCCAATGCAGGCCTGCCCATTGAAATTAATAACCTGCCAGCCGTAATAGCAGGCAAAGACGATACCCGCCAGAAGCTGTCAGAAATAGGCGGCATTTCAGAGGCTGATTTTCTGAACTACAACGATATTTACAGCACCGATGCCATTGAGGCCGACCAGGTGTATTACTTTAAGCGCAAAAAGGGCAAGGCGCGCATATACAATTACGCCATACAACCCGGCGAAAGTATGTGGGGCGTATCACAAAAGTTTGGCATACGCCTAACAGCCCTGTACAAGAAAAACCGCATGGTATATGGCGAAGAGCCTAAGCCCGGCCGGGTGCTGTGGCTGCGCAAAACACGCCCCCGCAAAACCCCGGTTGAGTACCGCGAGGTACAGGTGCCCCTGCCGCCCGCTGTTGACCCACTGGAAAAAAAGCCTGTTGATGTAGAGCAGCCCGGCCCGGCCCCTTACAATAACCCGCCCAAAGAGCAGGCCGATACCACCAACCAGCAGCAGCCTGCCAATTACAACGGCAAGCCCAAAGAAAAGAAAAATGACGTGCAGCCTGGCGGTCCGGCGCCTTACCAGATACCCCCCAAAGAGCGTAAAGACGATGCTGAGCCAGGGCCTGAGCCTGGCAACCAGCCCCAGCAGCCACAACAACCCCAGCAACAGGGTGGGCTGTTAAAAAAACAATCGCCACAGCCGTGGCCTGAGTCAAAGCCGGGCTCAAACGCCAGGCCCCCTGTGCAGCACACCGTTGCCGCCGGCGAAACACTGTATGGCATTGCCCGCAAGTATGAGGTAACTGTAGCCCAGCTGCAGCAGGTGAATAATTTAACCAATGCCTCGGCACTAAGCATAGGCCAGCAGTTAACTATACCAGCCATACTGCCACAGCCCCAAAATGAGCCAGAAGCACCGGCCAACCCCCAGCAGGCACGCAAAACTTATACCGTAAAAAGTGGCGACACCCTGTATGGCATTGCCCGCAAATATGATATTACGGTGCAAAACCTGTTGCAATGGAACGGCAAGCAAGGCCAGGCTTTGAGCATTGGCGAGCAGCTTTTTGTTGAGGCGCCCCGACCGGAATAGAAATATTTTAATTATGTGTAGTACTAAACAGGTAAAATATTAAATTCACCCAAAACATTACCTAGCTAAGTATTGGGGCTTTTCATTGAGAAGCCCCCCTTGTAAAACTGGTAAATTTGCATGCCGCAATTAACCCATCAGGTGCCCCGCCATACTGGTTGTGAATTGCCCCAGCTATAATTGGTTTAAGAACAGGTAAAAATTTAAATTACACCAATATTGAATTTATGCTTTCAGAAAATAGTTGGGTTAACTATTATTGATGTAGCCAAGTAATCCTGAAAAGGTTAAACACTGAAGAAGAATGATGGCCGGAACCAAGACTATACCGCTGGTGATGCTTGTTGACGATAACGATACTGATAACTTCATCAGCAAGAGGATTATAGAGATCACCAAGTTTGCCAACGATGTAGAGATTAAGAACTCCGGTAAAAGTGCCTTAGAATACCTTAGAGAAAACGAAGGGGATGTAAGCAGGCTGCCAGAAATTATTTTTCTTGACATTAACATGCCCATTGTAGATGGGTTTGTGTTTTTATATGAATTCGAAAAGTTTAATGATTCTTTGAAGAATAAATGCAAAGTAATCATTCTCTCTTCTTCTGATAACAAGCGAGATATTGACAAGATCATTAACAACGATCATGTCATCAAGTTTATCACCAAACCTCTTACTGAAGTGGCCCTTGCCGAAATTAAAGAAATGGAGGTTTTTAAAAAAGGCATTGCCTTTTAGATCAATCAATTAACTTTTATTACTTACACCTTAATAAGTCAATCTTTTAGACTAACATGCAACTGATTTCTGGTGCCCTGAATTAGGACTGTAAATGGAAGTTGGATACAAGTGATTCTTATCGTTGTTAGGGTAACATTATGATTAACATTCGCCAATTGATGGATAAGCGTATCAAGAATGTATTGTTGGTTGATGACAATGATACTGATAACTTCATCAGTAAGCGCATCATCGAAATCACAAACTTTGCTGATCACGTAGTCATTAAAAACTCAGGCAAGAGTGCCCTTGAATACCTGCAGGAAAATAAACTGAACTACGAGTCGCTTCCAGACCTTATTTTTTTAGATATCAACATGCCTATTGTAGATGGGTATGTGTTCTTATATGAGTTTGACACGTTTGACGATGCCGTAAAGAACAAATGTAAGGTGGTGATCCTTTCCAGTTCTGATAACAAGCGCGATATTGACAAGCTCATTAATAACGACCACGTCATAAAATTCGTTACCAAGCCATTAACTGAGCAGGTATTGGCAGAGTTACACATCTAACCACTAAAAGTCAGGGTCAAGCCCTAGCCTATCTTTCAACTCCTTCAGTGCAGGGTTTTTCTTCATCATCTCATTTAGCCGTTCGGCTGGTGTAAAGGCCTGAGTCTTCCGTTCAGCAGCCTGTTTTACTCCTACCTGTACCTGTATGCCGTCGTTTTGCAGCTTCTCACGCAAAAACAACACCAGTTCACGTTGCTTCTCTTTCACAAAGTTCAGGGCCATATCAGTCACTTTGGTATGAAACTCAGTGCCTTTCTGTAATTCAAAATTATTGGCCAGCTCCTGGTACACAATAGGGTCTCCGCTGGCCTGCAGCTGGTCACAAAACTGCTGCCAGTATTGCGCTGCTGCTGCTTGCGTAAAGGCCTCGCGGCGCACACTTGGCGCAGGGGCGGCAGGGGTTACAGGGGTGGGTTGGCTGTTTTCAACTGGCTTTTCGGGCTCGGCTTCGGGGGCTTCAAGGCTTAGCCTGGTGGTGCTTTTCAGGCCGGTAAGTTGGGGCTTGGCTTTAGGTGGGGTTGCAGCTGTTGCCGCTGGGCTATTTTGGCTGGGGGCTTCTGCTGCCCCCTGTTGGTTTAACTCACTTTTTTTTTTACCCCCTCGCCACCATTGGCAGCCAGTTGGGCCAGGTTTACGGCCTGGTGTATGTGAGCCATCTTCATCAGGGCCAGCTCAACATGCAGGCGCTGGTTTTTGCTGGCTTTGTACTGCATATCGCACTGGCTGGCCAGGTTTAACGCACTAAGCAAAAACGACAGCGAGGCCTTGTTGGCTTGCTCAGTATAGCGCTGCTGTACCGTTTCGGCCACCTGCAGCAGGCGCACTGTGGCAGCATCTTTACAAACCATCAGGTTGCGCAGGTGCTCGGCCAGGCCCGTTACAAAATGGTGCCCGTCAAAGCCCTTGGCCAGTATCTCATCAAACGTAAGCAGCGCACTGGCCAGGTCTTCGGCCAGCAGCTGGTCGGTCATCTTAAAATAATAATCGTAATCTAAAATATGCAGGTTGTCAATAACCGTTTTATACGTCACGGCATTGCCACTGCTAAAGGTTACAATCAGGTCAAAAATACTCAGGGCATCGCGCATGGCGCCATCAGCCTTTTGCGAAATCAGGTGCAGGGCTTCCTCTTCTGTGTCAATACCTTCCTGCCCTGCAATAAACCGCAACTGCTCGGCAATATCACTAACCTGTATGCGGTTAAAGTCAAAAATCTGGCAGCGCGAAAGTATGGTGGGTATAATCTTGTGCTTCTCTGTGGTGGCCAATATAAAAATGGCATAGCTGGGGGGCTCTTCCAGCGTTTTCAAAAACGCATTAAAGGCCGCGTTGCTCAGCATGTGCACCTCATCAATAATATACACCTTAAACTTACCCACCTGCGGGGCATACCGCACCTGGTCTACCAAATTACGGATGTCGTCTACCGAGTTATTGCTGGCAGCATCCAGCTCATAAATATTCAGGTTATTGCTGTTGTCATCAAAGCCGTTTACCATACGGGCCACAATACGGGCACAGGTGGTTTTACCTACACCCCGGGGGCCACAAAACAACAGCGCCTGTGCCAGGTGGTTGTTTTTAATTGCGTTTTCAAGTGTAGTAGTAATATGGCTTTGCCCTACCACCTCTTCAAAACCAGAGGGGCGGTACTTACGGGCCGAAACAACAAAATTTTCCATCGCTCTAAGTTATAAACTTATCCCTGAACTACGAAGCATCTGCCCACAGCTAACGCAGCAATTATCATTTCTTTGTTTCTTGTCAGACACATTCATTAACTAACACTATAGTAGTAGTTAATGCTTATATTTGCACTTAACTACTACTATGATAGCACTTATCACACCGGGACAGGCCCAGCAACAAATGGCGCAGCATATGCGGGCACAGCGGTTGGGGCAGGGCCTTACGCAACAGGGACTGGCTGCCCGCGCAGGCGTAAGCCTGGCCTCATTGCGCAAATTTGAGCAAAAG
>CAZXTW010000233.1:3270-8515 GCA_964643525.1 uncultured Roseivirgaceae bacterium | reverse complement strand
CGTTTTTAACATTTGCCAGGTCTCTCTCTTTTCTCCCCTCGGCTATTCCTTCGGCCTTGCCTTCGGCTATTAGTTGATCGTAGGCTGACATCGCGTATTATTTGCGGTTGCGGTTGCGCAACTCAGCGGGTATGCCCAACTCTCTGATGGCCTCATTGGCTTTGGCTAACTTTTCAGGAAACAGTACCTTGTCGTTATATTTATCTAAATCATGATTGATCACCACATCTGAGTACTTTTTTTTAGAATTACCAGTTTTACTTGTAGCCATTTTATTGTTATTTTCTTGTCACTAAAAATCTAGCGTAGTTTTTATTTGGCTGAAGCTTTTCCCAATATACCCCTTCTACATCTCCGTAAATGTCAAAAGTTTGAGACACTTCATCAAAGTATTTTGAAATGCCCATTCTATATAATCTACTTCTGGCTTTGGAATTACCAATAATGGTTACCATAGCTTCAGGGTATTCTTCGGTAAACAAATATAACGCATTTGCTACAGTAGCCAGCACTTTTTCAGAGTCGCCGTTATTTGAAACAGCTAAATCGTCAATTTCACCGGTTGCTGGGTTTAAATCCCCAAAGCCAAGGTTAAAGAAGTCTTCCAGGTCCATTGGTATGAATTGAATTACCTTAGTAATTCGTCCTTTTACGCCTATGCTATCAAATTGGAATAACCCATACCTGTCATTCACTTCAAGCTTGTACCTATCTAAATTCACTTACCTGATCAAATAATTATTTACAGGCGTGCCAATAAAAACACCCCGGTTGTGGGCCGGGGTGTGTGCTATGTAATTCGTGGGGGGTGGTTGGCGGTTAGCCTTCTTCGCCGCTCCACATCATGCTTTTATCGCTTTTATCGCTGGCGCCCAGGGCATCGGCCTTGGCTTTGGGTTTGGCCTTTCTGCCAAACAGGTTGCAGGGGGCTACCTTACCCAGGTCGCCACCGGCCATTTCAGTTACCTGGGCCAGAATCTGGTCGGCATCGGGCTTAATCATTGAAAACTCAGTGTAGTTCTGGCTTACAATGGGCGCATTGGCCGGCGGCAAGGGGTAACCCGAGAAGTAAAACGACTGCGGGTGCCGGTAAACGGGCGCTTCGGGCGAGGCACTGTCGGCCTCAAAATGGCTGTAAAACGCATACCCGAACATAATTAACCCGGTAGAGAGGGCCGGTACCGGGCTTACGCCCACCTGCGCAGGGCCGTTGTTGCCCGTCCAGAATGAATAACCCTGAATGCGGTTGTCCAGCTGCTGGCTGTCGCTTTTGCTGTAGGGCAGGTGCTTAATAAAGTCACGTGTGGGCGGGTGGTTCAGTGTTGAAAACAGGCAAACGGGCGGCATGCCCTCGGGCCGGTCTTTCTCATAAGTAATGAAATAGGCCGTATTGCCAAACGATACAAATGACGAGGTAAAGTTGTTCGGTATAGGGAATATGGGCAGGCTGTAGTCGTCATAATGCTCCATCATAAAGCCCTCTTCGCCATTGGGGCCGCGCCAGGTGCTGTCGTAATACGTTTGCCCGTACGAGGTCTGGTAATCTTCACCATCTACCAGTGCTTCTGGCGGCTGGCCGTCATACGGGGGCGGAAACTCAGCATATTGCTTGTACACGCGGTACATGGTCCATTTGGCGCTCCAGTACAGTGGGTACAGCGGGTCTGAGGGCTCGCCCGGCCCCCTGGGGTACAGGCAGTCGGGGTGCGTGCACGGGCTGTACTTAGGCGGGTTGTGTACCCCATAGGTGGGGTACACATTCATTGGTTCCTTGGTGTTACTTTCTTCTTTGCTCATTCCTGAAGTTAGGCATTTTCTGGTAAAGGTATGGGCACAAACTGAAAGGGCGGGCCAATGTATACGCCTGCTTTGCCAGGGTATGGGGTGGCACAGAGTTTTTCGCCAGCCAGTTTTACATCATACATCAGCCCTATGGTATTGTCCAGAAAGCTGGGTTGCCCGTTAAAGGTCACGTGCAGGCCGTTCAGCAGCTTTGAGTAATAAAAGTTAAACTCATCGGCCCGCCTTCTTTCTTCACTGCCGGCTGCCAGGTCTTCTGCTTTGGTATTGGGCCAGATATTCCATACGTCATCTTCGCTGTACGGAATGGGGTCGCCAGTAAACGAGTAGCCTTCGGGCACATTGTCATTCTTGACCAGGCGCCTGCCCACATACAACTCTTCAAAACTGTAGTAATGGGCATACCCCCCCTCTGGGTCTAGCGGTGAGGTGGCAGTGCCCTCGCCCTGCTCAACAATTATGTCAATGGCGTTCAGGGCATCGGTTTTGGTTATTATAGGAAACAGCTCTTCAGCACTGTAAAATGATGAAGTAACCTGTTTAGACGCATCACCAGGCATGTTTTCGTAAGGCAGGGCCTCAATTTGCGTCTTAATGGCGGCATAAAACTGCCCAATGGTGCTAAAGGCTGGCTCATCAGCCGCTACAGCCATGGTTGTAGGGAAGTCAATGGGGTCTTCAGGCTCTTCAATTTCCATAAACACATTCTTTACCTGTGTTTTAGAATATTTCTCTAAGCCCACTACCAGGCCCTCGTTAATATTCATGGGCAAGGGGCCGGGGTAATTGGGTATAAAACTGGCATTATTAATTTGGGGTGTGCCGCCCAGTGCATTCAGTATATTAGAGGCAATGGTCATGTGCAGCATTTCTTCAATCACCACCCCGTGTATAATGTCCCAGATTTCGCGGTTGGTGTTTGATTTTAATGAGAACATGGCCGTGAGGTACGGGGGTATGGTGGCGTGCTCTAGCTCAATGGCATTTTGCAGGTATTGCTGCAGGTCGTTGGCAGTTTTTGCTGCACGTATACCTGCAATTATGGCGGGGCTTATCTTTAGCATCAGTCAGTAGGTTTAGTCATTTGCACGTATTTAAAATCAATTTTGGGCGCCAGCTTCTTCAGCAGCTCGTCGTTCTTTTCGCCACTTTTACTTCTGGTTACTGTATTCAGAAAATCAGCTTCGGGGTCTTTGCCCAGGTCGGCTGGGTTTGACACAAACCTGGGCTTGCGCTTGTCTCGCACGCCAAAGGGCCTTCTGGGCCTGCCTTCTTCCTCGGCCTCCTGTGGCTGGGCGGTGTTCAGCCAGTTAATCAAAGTCTCAATCTTATTCTGTGACATGTCACGGGTTACGGGCATGTACAGGGGGTCGTTCATTTGGCGGGTAAATGCAAAAATCAAAATGTCTTTGCGCTTAAGCAGCTCATTGGGCAGGCTAAAATCAGCAATATGGTGGCTCATAATGGGGTACAGGTTGCCAAACTGCAGCCAGGTTTCTTCTACATCAGCCCAGGTGGGGTTGGTTAGCAGGGGGGCCTCGTCTCTGAGGTGCACAATTACCTTGTCGTTCCAGTACTTGTCAAGGGCAGCCACCCCGTCTATGCCATATTTAAACAGGTAAATCTGCCCGTCAAGGTAGCCCCTTGGGTTGCCAGGGTCAGTGCCGGCAATGGTTACCGTGGTTTTTCCGTTGGCATCAGTAGCGGCCAGGCCAGAAACAGTTACCTTATCGGCAGGTTTATTGATCAGGGGTATTGGCGCAGTGGGCTGGTCAATACCATACCCGCCGCCCTGGCCGGGCAGTGGCAGGCCCAAAGTTACATTAACAGTAGCCCCACTTACGGGCTGCCCCCACTGGTATACATACATATCTGCACTGAGCTGGTTGCCGGGGTCAAGCCGCATTACATTCTGGTCGGCCCTGACGTACCAACCCCCGCGCGATTCGCGCCCGTATACCACCTTTTGCCCCTGCTCTTCTACCAGAATAAGCAACTGGTGGTTGGCCAGCTGGTTCAGTATGGTATCATTAACAGTGTATGATACCACACCGCCCGTGCTCATAAGCCAGGTATTGGGGTCGGCAATATTTTCAGTGCCTATTTCCATAAATAACTGATCGGGTATTATTACCTTCTGGTCGCCACCAGCAGGCAAATCTATAGGTACATTGGCCACCGCAATGGTTACTGAGGTGTACAGGGGGTTAATAATGCCCATAGAGCCTATAATGGGTATTGACATGCCCAGGTCTACCGTAACCACCTTATCGGTGGGGTTAATGTCATAATTGGTATAGCCAAAGTATGAGCCTACCGTACCGTATACGCGGCGGGTGTTGGCAAACTTCAGGGGCTGGGTGGCCTTCCATGGGGTTACGCTGCCAATTACCCGGCCGTATGAAAAGCGGCCATCGGCATGGCTGTAATAGTAACCAAAGGTAGTGAGGTGCAGCCTCAGCTGGTTGTTGTCGGTTAGGCTTCTCAGTTCAGTTAAAAAGGCGTTGCCACTGGCCGCTGCCCCCCAGGTAATGTTTTGTATTACGGTGCAAAAGGTTGCGGCAGATGGCTGGCCGTTGGGCGAAGCGCTGGCCGTGCCGCTGGCATCAAACTGTTTGGTTTGCAGGTCTCTAAAGCCAGTATCTAAAATATCTCCTTCAAAATACAGGGTGCCGCTGGCATCGGCCAGCCTGAACTTCACGCCCCACAGCTCAGAGGTCATTTGCATTTGCGGGTCAAGGTCTACCATTTTCCCACCAGAGCGCTCGGCCGTGTTCGTTACAGGCAGGTTAAGCAGGGCGTTGCCCGTATCATTTTGCCCGTTGGCCAAAATGCAGCGTTGCACGGTACAATCAACAAACTGAAACAGGGCGCCGCCGGTGGGGTTCCACCAGCCATTGGCCAGGGTGCCTTGCGGGGTATCTTCCTCGGGTGTTTGGTACCGCGCTTCAAAAGTGGCATTGTCATAATGCCGAACGTCGTTATTTACTGTGGAGACATCACTAAGGAAGTCACCAGAAAACAACAAGTTCATTGAATTCAAATACGACATAAAACTGAGTGATTTGAGTTAAGTTATTACTGAACGGTTAGGTATATACAGGTTATTATTACATTAATTACACTTATAATAATAATCTATTATTTAATAACCACTCAATATTTGTTAACTTCATTTACCAATAATATGCATACAGCAATTATATATGCATTTAAACCTGTTAGCTGCTTATTATTTAAAATTTACATGCCATAAAACACATCAATTACCACACCTTTTTACTTGAATATATTTAAAGCTTTTGCCATAGCCGCAAAAAAGCCACCTGGCCAGCCCCTCGCTTGTATTTTAAAATATTAGTAACAGTATAATTTTCTACTACTACAGTATGAGTTGGCCGGCGTAGCCAAAGCTTTTGGTGCCAGAGACAACAGCCGGGCCACC
>CAZXTW010000233.1:0-3235 GCA_964643525.1 uncultured Roseivirgaceae bacterium | reverse complement strand
CGGTACTACCTGGGCCAATACGAACAGCCTGCCCAAACCAGGGCTTTTGTGGGCCTGGGCGCAGGCCTGTACTACCCCGGTGCTGTGGTGGTAGATGTTACGGCAGATGGGGCCATTACCTACGCACCAAAAGCTGTACCGAGTTTGAGCCCCAGGGTGGGTATCACTATGGGGCGCTTTACCGGGCTGCTTGAGGCCAATATTGTAGGGCGCTCTGAAGTGACTTACACCACCGGCGGCGGCACTGACAATGCACGCCTGAACAACAGCTACTTTTCAGTAAAAGCCGGGGTGGTTATTGGCGGCGGCCAACTGTAACAGCAGGCACTACCACACACCCCTTTAAATTAAGACAGCAGGCAAAAGCAGCCCTTATTGCACAAGCAGTAAGGGCTGCTTTTTTTGTTTTACTGCTATCCGCCTGTTAATTGGCACGCAAATTGTAAGGCCCTAATTGCTTTCAAAAGTATTCTTTTAAACACATACACTACCATTATGAAAAAACAGTTTTTAATCCTCGCTTTTTTATTTATTGCCTCTGTTGCATCTGCTCAAGAATACAAGAAATTTAAATTGGGTTCAGGCCTGGGATGGGCCTCACAGTCAGGCGGCGTAAATGGGGTAATTATCTATGGCGAACCCGCTTACCGTATTAATGATGCCATTGCCATTGGCTTAAGGTTAGAGGCTGCCGGTATGGCCAAAGTAGTTGAAGGGGCCGATGCTGAAGTGACCGCAAATGTATCTACCACCCTTAACGGGCAATATTACCTGAGCAATAACAAGTTCAGGCCTTTTGTTGGGGCAGGCATGGGTTTTTACAGAACCGCAGGCTTTTCAGTGACAGATGACGGCACCAATGCCGAGTTAGACCTGAACCCCGCCTCTCAGTTTGGCTTTTACCCCAGGGTTGGGTTTGATTATGGCCACCTCAATTTTACCATTGATTACAACATCGTTCCCTCATCTGAAGAAGCCATTGGTATTGATGGTGGTGGTTTTAGAGTGGTTGACGTTAAGAATAGTTATTTATCTGTTAAACTGGGCATATCAATGTTTGGTGGCAAAATTTAACCCTGCCCTGCTGCACGCTACCTCATAACCCATAATTATCAACACCAAAGCCCCCAATGACGGGGGCTTTCGCGCTTAGCCACCTACCCGCTTTTGTTGTTTGGCAGTTAAACCATCAATGCTTAAAACCAGCAGGCCATTCCGCTCATTTTTTTGTATTTTAAAGGGTTAGACTGATCGTGACCTTTTTAGTATGACTGAACCAAGTAGTAATTGTATTACAGCCTTTTTTTGTGCCCTGCTGCTGTTAAGTACCCTGCCCCACAGCCATAGCTATGCCCAAAATAAAAAGCTTGACAGCCTGCAGGCCCTGCTGCCCACCATACCCCAAACCGATACGCTGCACGCTTATGTGCTGAATGATATTGCGTTTCAGTACCGCAACCTGAACCTGGACACGATGCACACCCTGGCCAACCAGGCCCTGACACTGGCCACCCGCATTGGGTATACCAAGGGGCAGGCCGTAGCGTGGGACCGCCTGGGGCTGGTGTATTTGCTGCAAGGGCAGTATGATACGGCTATTGAGCTGATGACGAAGAGCTACGAGCTGCACCAGGCAGTGGGCGACCGCAAAGGGCAGGCCGGCAACCTGGGCAATATTGCCAATGCGTATGACAACCAGGCCATGTACGACCTGAGCCTGAGCTTTTATGAAAAAGCACTGGTAGCGTTTAAGGCCATACCCGACAGCCTGCATATAGAGCTGATTTTGTACAATATGGCCACCACCTACCAGAATATGGGGCGTGAGGCCGAGGCGGTAGATTATTTTTTCAGGTCATTGCGCATGGCGCAACAGATTAATGACCAGGACGGCATGGCCTGGGCCTACCGCAGCGTGGGGCAGCTGTACCTTGATCAAAAGCAGTATGCCAAAGCTATAGAGTATGTGCAAAAGGCCGTGGCCATTAGAGAGGCCCTGAATGATGCGCGCGGCCTGGGCACGTGCTATATTAGCCTGGGGCAGATAGCCACCGCCCAAAAGCAATACCCCCAGGCCATTGGGTATTTTGAGCAGGCCTACGGCATTTTTGAAAGCAACGGCTTTGAGCGCATGCGGGGCGTGGCCCTGCGCAATACGGCCGACGTAACTGCCCTGCAAGGGCGCTATGCCGATGCCACCGCCCATTACCAGACTGCCATAGTACTGTTTGAACGCCTGAACGCCCGCAATAACCTGGCCGGCACCCTGCACAAGCTGGGCAGCCTGTACCTGAACAACCAGGCCCCCACCCTGGCTAAGGCGCAGTTTACAGCCTCACTGGCCATAGCCCAGGAGAGCCAGATGGCCGACCTGGTGCGCGACAACCTGCGTAGCTTTTACCTGCTTGACTCGGCCGCCGGCAACGCCAGCGCCGCCCTGGGCTGGTACCGCCAGTACAAGCAGCTGGAAGACAGCCTGAGCACCGTGGCCAAAGACAAGCAGATACGCCAAATGGCTATACAGTTTGATACTGAGCTTAAGGAAGAGCAGCTGGCCAAGCAGGCCGTTGAGCTGACGCAAAAAGAAACGCAGCTGAATGCCCGCTCGGTGCAGCTGTACTCTGCCCTGGCAGGCATAGCCCTGTTTGCGGCCATGGCCTGGCTGTTTTTTAGGGGCCGCCAAAAAGAAAAGCTGGCCAAAGAGCTGTTAAAAGAGAAAAACACCGAGATTATTGAGCAGAAGGAAGAGATAGCCACCCAGGCCGAAGAGCTGCGGGCCACCAACGAGCGCCTGGCTGAACTGGACCAGTTTAAGGAGCTGATGACGGGCATGATTGTGCATGACCTGAAAAACCCGCTGAATGTAATTATTGGGCTAACTGAAGGGAATTATAGCCCCCAGTACCAGCGCCGACTGAACCAGAACGGTAAAACCATGCTGAACCTGGTGCTGAATATACTGGAGGTGCAAAAGCTTGAAAATGCAGCCGCCCAGCTGGCCCTGGAGCCCAGCAACCTGCGGCACCTGTTTGCTGAGGCCTACCAGCAGGTAGAGCTGCTGGCACAGGAAAAGCACCTGCAGGTGCGCTGCCAGCTGGATGAAACGCTGACGGTACTGGCCGACCAGGAGCTGATTGTACGCGTTTTTATTAATTTATTGACCACCGCCCTGAAGCACACCCCCAATAACGGCACTATTACTATAACTGCCACCCCCGTTGCGGCTGCCAACCCA
>CAZXTW010000232.1:0-8576 GCA_964643525.1 uncultured Roseivirgaceae bacterium | reverse complement strand
CTACCGGGCTTACCTGTTACCACTGAAAATGCTGCTGGCGGGCGCAGCTTTCTGGTAAACTACTCAATTGCCCAGCTGGCCGCCATCAACACGGGACTGGCCGGCCATACATTCCAGGCCAATGATAGCCTGCGGCTTACCATCAGGTACCAGCTTACCGGCAACATAGGCGGCCAGGTGGTAGAGGTAAGGGCCAGTAATGATTACTTTCTAAGCACCAGCAGCAACCCCTGGGCCCAACCCGCCACCTGGTACCAGTGTGACCGCTACAATGGCAAATTCACATTGATAGGCTATTACTTTCAAAACAGCTGGGCCAATAACTATACGGTTAAAACCTGCACACGCAAGGTGGCGCAAAGCTTTTGGATGAGCATTGGCGATTGCTGCTCTAACTACGCTGGCGGCAACCTGTTTCCGTATGAATACCGCTACTGGGGCCACCTGTACAACGCCCAACTTACCATACCTGCCAACTACACCCTGCTTAATACTGACATTACCTTTTACCGTACGCGCACTACCAACGGGGTGGCCAGCCAAACAGTACAGGGCATTGAGCCTACCCAGGCGGGCAATACCTATACCTATGCCATAGAACAGCTGTATCAGGGCTATGGGGGCAATGTTATTTTAAGTGACGATGGCTTTCATGGCACCATTACAGCCCAGCTGGCCCCCAGTTGTGAGGTGCCCGTCAATACATATGAACCAATTAACTGGCAGTTTACCTTCAAAGAGGGCAGCAGGCTGGGCGGTGCAGTAACCAATGCCTATACCGCCAGCCCTGACCGCATCAAATACGCACCTACCAGCCTGCAAATCAGCTCGCCCAACCCGGTGCTTGACGGGCTTGAAAAAACAGTAACCTGGGTAGTAAACATTAAGAATGCCACCGGCCAGGTTGATGCCGCCAATACCTGGCTGCACCTGCAAAGCCCCACCAGTAACCTTGAAATTGTACAGGTTACCAACAACAATGGGCAGCCTGTTGCCTTGCAGGGTGATGTATACCCACTGGGCACCATTAACCGCAACGGCACCCAAACCCTAAACATTACGGCAAAATACAATGGCTGCACGGCCGAAAAGCTTTTTGTTTATGCCGGTTATGAATGCAGCGGCTACCCGGCAAGCTTTGCTGCTTTTAGTTGCCCCAAAACAGACTATGAGCTTCGGGTAGAACCCAAGCCGGCCAATATACAGGCCATATTAACGGGCAACGCCGTGGGTGATCCCTGCAATGCAACCATTGAGGTGGTGGTTGAGGTGGCCAGTGTGAAGTTTGCTGTAGTTGATTCGCTACAGGTGCGGCTTAACTTTCCGGCTGGTGGGCTGGCTTATGTAAACGGTACCGCCCAACTGCAATACCCACTGGCTGGGGCCTTTACCGCAATCAATGACCCTGTGCAAGAGGGCACTGCCCTTAGGTTTGACCTGTACCAGGCCAGCCAACGGCTAACCGAGCGTGGTTTGCCCGGCGTACTGGCCCTTGACAGCAACCGCGTACGCCTCAAGTTGCACCTGGCCAAACAGGCCAACTACCAACCGGGCCAGTCGGCAGTATTTGGCATGAGCGCTACCGAGGCCTGCGGCAGACCCCTGCCCAACCTGCAAACGGCCTATGACCCTGCCGTGAAGTTTGTAAAGAATACCATCTCTGGCCTGGCCACTGCCAACAACAATACCTGGTCAGTCAGTTGGGCTGATTACAATGCCGATGGCTACCCCGATGCCCTGCTTACTGATTATGATGCCAACAGCCCCAACCACCTGTACCACAACAATGGCGATGGCACGTTTAGCCTGGCCAGTGCCGGCGACCTGACCACAGACCTGACCAGTGCCCTGGCAGCCACCTGGGGTGATTATGACAACGATGGTGATGTGGATGTATTTGTGGCCCATAACCTGTATGCAGTTGATGCCCTATATACCAACAATAGCAATGGCACCTTTACCAAAGACACGGGCTTTCCGGCAGAGGGTGGCTATAGCCACTCGGCCAGCTGGGTAGACTATGACAATGACGGCTGGCTTGACCTGCTGGTGCTTGACTATATGCCCACCCGTTTTAACCGCATGTACCACAACAATGGCAATGGCACCTTTACACCCATACAAAATGCCATTACCCAAAGTGCCGGCTTTGCCATAGGGGGCGGCTGGGCCGATTATGACCTTGATGGTGATCAGGATCTGTTTGTGCCGGTAGACCGTGGCAGCAACAACGAGTTGTACCGCAACGATGGCCAGGGGCAGTTTACCAAAATTACCCAGGGGGCACTGGTAACTGACGGTGGCAACTCAGTAGGCTGCAGCTGGGGCGATTTTGATAATGACGGTTACCCTGACCTGTTTGTGGCCAACGCCGGCAACCAAAACAACTTTTTATACCGCAACTTAAGCGGTACTGGGTTTGAAAAGGTTACTACTGGCCTGGTGGTTACCCAGAGAGGCCACTCGCACGGCAGCGGTTGGAGCGATGTAGATAACGATGGCGACCTTGACCTGCTGGTGGGCAATGACCAGAACAGCCCCAACTTTTTATACATTAACCAGGGCAATGGCACTTTTGCCATGAGTGACAACGGCCTTGTGCAAGACCAGGGCAACAGCTTTGGGGTAGCCTGGGCTGATTATGACCGCGATGGCGATCAGGACGTGCTTATTGCCCAGCATACCAACCAGGCCAATGCCTTTTATACCAATGCCCAGGCCTCGTGCAGCAACTCTATTTGCTTTCAGCTAATTGGCTCTGTTAGTAATGCCAGTGCCATTGGGGCCCGTGTTAGGGTAAAAGCCAGTATTAACGGGCAGGCTACCTGGCAAACCAGGCAGGTAAGCAGCCAAACAGGCGGTGGGGCCGGTGGCCAGAATGAGTTGGCCCTGCATTTTGGCTTAGGCCAGGCCACTGTGGCCGACTCGGTGCTGATTTATTGGCCCTCTGGCAAAACTGAGGTGCATACCCAGCTGCCTGCTGGTGATTGCTTTGTGTATGCTGAGCCTGTTGGGGCCGAGCTGTGTGGCACCGTTTTTCAAGACCTGAACGGCAACTGCACGCAAGATGCGGCCGAAGCAGTGGCCGCCGGGGCCACCATACGCATTATGCCCGGCGGTTTGTTAATGACTACCGACCAGAACGGCCGCTACACCACCCAGGTAGCCAATGGCAATTACACCATTCAGGTAGTAAATGACAATTACTGGCAGGCCGCTTGCCCTGAAATAAGCATAGTGGTGAGCACCAGTGGCACCTTTTGCAATGACATTGGGGTAGAAGCCCTGTGCCAGGATGCTGATATGGCCATTACCATGGGCCACACCCCCTTTAGAAGGGGTTTTCAGAACAACATCAGGCTGGCTTACCACAACAAGGGTACAGGCACAGCCAATGGCGCTGAATTGACCCTGGCTATGCCCGCCGATGTGCTGATTGTGCAGGCCCAGCCCAATTACAGTAGCCTGGAGGCAGGGGCCAACAACACCACTGTGTACCGCTGGGCCCTGGGCAACCTGCCAGGCGGGGCGCATGGGGTAATAGAAATAACAGACTCGGTAGCGCTGGCCCTTGCCGTGGGCGATTCTATTGGCCTGTCAGCCCAGGTGAGCCCTACTAATGCCGATTGCCAGCAGGGCAATAACCAAGCGGCTGTGTATACTGAAATTGTTGGTGCCATTGACCCCAATGATAAGCTGGTGTACCCCAAAGGGCGCGGTGCTCAGGGCTTTATCAGTGTAAATGATACCCTGACCTACACCATCCGCTTTCAAAACGTGGGCACCTTCAGGGCTACCTATGTGCATATTGCTGATACCCTTTCTGAGCTGCTTGATGTGGCCACCATACACCAGGTAACGGCCAGCCACCCCCACAGCTTCAGTATAGCCAACGGGGTATTGCAATGGCAGTTTAACCAGATTAACCTGCCAGATAGTACCAGCAACGAGCCAGCAAGTCATGGGTATGTGCGCTTTAAAATTCTGCCCGTAAGCACCGCCCCCAGCAATGTTGCCATTACCAACAGGGCCGCCATCAGGTTTGATTATGAAGCTTACCTCATTACCAATGAAGTGGTCAACACCATTGCTACGCCCATTAAAAACAGTGCGCTGCACATATACCCCAACCCGGCCTCAGCAGGCAGCAAGGTGGCCATCATTACACCCGGCACCATGGGGCGGCGCCAGCAAATTACTGCCATTAGCCTGCGCACCGTTCAGGGCCAAACGGTATTTAGCAGCCACGTTTCGCCTACGGCACAATACACCCTGCCTGCCACCCAGCTGGCACCTGGCATTTATACCCTTACAGTAAAAAGCCATGAAGGGGGCCTTTACCACAGTAAAATCATCATGGGCAGGTAACACCTGCCCCTGCTTAAACTAAAACCTCATGTTGCCTGCAACACTTCATTGCTCAGCATCCTAATCAGAGACGATTCTCTTAATGAGAATCAACTCGTTCTCATAGTGTTAGAAAGCCGCCATTCTGCTTAATAGAGGGCGGTTTTCTTTTTGGCACAGGGTTAGGTAAGGCATTAACACACCTACAAACCAATAATTATGGCACAGCAAATTACTTACACAGAAATACACATGCTATTGCAGGTGCTGCTGGCCCGCCCTTACCAGCTTAACCTGCACGACCCCAACAGCCGGTTTATCTTAAATGCCAACCCCCGGCTTGCCTACGCCAACAACAAAGCCCCGGTTGCCAAAGTGCTGGTTTGCTTAGGGCAACTGCCCCCGCCCGGTTCAGAGCATGGGCCATTAGAGCAATACCAGGTGGTGCTGTTGTTTCACAACAAAGCCTATCAAGAGCAGGGCACCGGGCATGCCATGACCAGCTTCCGTACCATCAACAACCGGGGTGGCACCCTGCGCTGGCTGTACCTCGCTACTGATGCCACACCGGGCTTTCTAAACTTTTACTATCAGGGCAGCTGGCGCAGCAAATGCATTGCCTGTGCCTACCGGGCGGCCCATACCCTGGGCCTTGGTGGGGCCGTGGCTAATGGCTACCTAACCGTAATGCACCATCAACCCCTGCCTGTAGCCAGCCAGGCAACCATGCTGGGGGCCACCGGTTACTCATTATTTATGGGCACACCCGGCCAGCACCACAAGTTGCTTGTTGAGTTTCATGCAGGTAAAAAGGCCACCTACTTCACTAAAGTGGCTACCAGCAGGGCAGGCAAAAAGCAGGTTGACCGCGAGCAAATGGCCTATTGGCACCTGCGCCAGTTTAACCTCAAATACACCAGGCTGCCCCAATTTCACCAGCAAGGCAATGGCCACTGGGTAACCTTTGCCAATGTAAAAGGTGCAACGGCACGCAGGCAGCAGCAGCTAACGCCAGCCCACTTCAATGCGATTAAAGAACTGGCCAACCAAACACACCAAAAAATGTCCTTGGCCCAGAGCACCTTCTTTAAAGCCTTGAAAAAACGGATTGACGGCCTTAAGGTAGATGGTAAAGTAAAAGATGGTGCCCTATGCCTGGCCAACCTGCATAAGGCCATGGATGGCATTGACGCCAGCCAGCAGGTGTCGTTTGCTTTTGCCCATGGCGATTTTACGCCCTGGAATCTGTACGCCCAGGGAGATGGCCTGGCCGTGTATGACCTTGAAATGGCCAGGCTACAGGCCCCGGTGTTGTATGATGTATTCCACTTTATATTTCAAACCGGTGTGCTGGTTAATCGCCAGGGCTTTGAGGAAATCTGGCATTGGGCCAGCCACCAGTTGCAGCAACAGCCCTGGCTGCCTTTGTTGTTGGCCTACCAGGTAGACCTGCGCCTGCACCTGTTGCTGTACGTATTAGATACCGCCAGCCACTATTTAGCCCAGTATGCCCAACAACAACACCTGCACCAGCAGGCCCAATGGCTGGTGCAGGCCTGGTGTGCCGCTGTAAACACCCTGGCCTACGCTGGCCAGCCAGGCCTGCCACAGCGCGCCCAGTTTATTGATGATTTTGTGGCCTTTACCAACCACCACCAGGTGGCCTGGCTCAAATGGCTGGGGGGTGCCCCTAACCAATTGCCCACAAGCTCTGATATTGATATGGCCGTGCAACACAGGCACCTGCCTGCGCTGGTACAGTTTTGCCAAAAGCACCCCCTGGTACAAAACTGCAAGCTGTGGCGGCAATCATTTATGGTTACCCTGCAGCTGTGCTTTCATGACGGCACCTGCCTTAGCATTGACCTGCTGCATGCGCTGGCACGCAAAAGCCTGTTGCTAATGCCATTTACTGAATTACTAAAAAGTACTGCCACCAACCAGCAGGGCATGGCTGTGCCCCACATTACCCACGACTTTGAATACCTGTGGCTGTTTTACACGGCCAACCACCAGCCCATACCTGATAAATACCAGCAATGGTTTTTAAGCAAGCCTGCTATAGTACAAAACGGCATTAAAAACTACATGTGCCGCCGGTATGACCTACAGGTGCCCACCCTCACAAAAATGATGCACTACACCCCGGGCATGCGGCGCTGGCTGTTTAGCCGAGTGATTGATACCACTTACAACAACCCGATACGGAGGTTACATAGAGGTGCCCGGTACCTGGCACATGCAGGCAAAAAGCTATTGGTACAATATGGCTTTACCATTACCCTTAGCGGGGTTGACGGGGCCGGCAAAACCACCATTATAAACCAGCTAACCCAGGCATTGGCCCAACAGTACCGTCGCCCTGTAAAGGTGCTGCGGCACCGCCCATCAGTATTGCCCATCATTAGCCGCCTGTTGGGTAAAAAACAACCGGCAGCAGCTTACCAAATGCCCCACAGTGGCAGCAACAACAGCCAGGCAGCCTCATTATTACGCTTTGCCTATTACCTGTTTGACTACTGTGTGGGCCAGTTTTACGTGGCATTAAAATACCACACCAGGGGCTACATTGTGGTGTATGACCGCTATTACTTTGATTTTATTAGTGACATGCGCCGCTCTAACCTGCGCCTGCCCCAGTGGGTGGCGCGGTGCGGCTACCGCCTGTTGCTCAAGCCCAAAGTAAATGTTTACCTCTTTGCCCCGAGCCACATCATCAGGGCGCGTAAAAAAGAGCTATCGCCCCTGGCCATTGATGCCTTGCAGGCCAATTACAAAGCCCTGTTTAAAGGGCTGGCCCGCAAAAGCAAAAAGGCCACTTACAAAACCATTGAAAATATTGACCAGCAGGCTACCCTCAGGGCCATCATGCACACCGTACGTACCGCCATTTAACTCAACACAGTAAACCTATTGCTATGTATGCTTTACTACTAAAACTACTTGAAAAACTCATTCAACGGCGCAACCCCCAGTTTAAACTGGGCAGCCGGCACTCGGCTTCACTACTGGTAGCCTTTGCCTGGGCCAATGGCTGGGCACTGTTGCGTGGCTTTAAACTGTTGCTACGCGGCCGCAAGCCCCGTGCCCTGCTGTTGGGCCGTGGTGTTCGCTTTACCCACCTGCGCAACATAGCCCTGGGCAGCATGGTGCGTATTGGGCAGGGCACCCTGCTTAGCGCATTGGGCACGGGCAAGCTTACCATTGGCAACCGCTCAGGCATTGGGGCCTACAGCCAGGTAGTAATAGCCACCACGCCTGGCCACCCAGGAAAGCACATTACCATAGGCAACCGCGTAGGCATAGGCGAGTACGCCTACCTGGGCGGGGCGGGTGGCCTTACCATTGGTAATGATTGCATCATTGGCCAATACTTTAGCTGCCACCCTGAAAACCACAATTTTACCAATACGCAAACGCCCATCAGGCTGCAGGGCACCACCCGCAAGGGCATTACCATTGGTGCCAACTGCTGGGTAGGGGCAAAGGTAACCGTGCTTGATGGGGTGCACATTGGTCAGGGCTGCGTCATTGCTGCCGGGGCGGTGGTTACACAATCAATGCCCCCCAATGCGGTGGTGGCTGGTGTGCCTGCCAAGATCATCCGCTACAGAACCACTCAAAAAACCGCCCTGCCCTATGCATAACCAAAACTACCTGCACATCCTCATCACAGCCTATGCGGTAAACCCATACAAAGGGTCAGAAGAGGGCACCGGCTGGCACTGGGTGTGCCAGGCCGCCCGCTACCAACAGGTAACTGCCATTACCCGCCACAACAACCGCCCGGCAATTACTCAGTACTGCCAGGAGCACCCCGGCCATGACAAAAACATCACCTGGCTGTATTATGACTTGCCCTTATGTGCACTGTGGCTTAAAAAGCTAACGGCCCTGCACCTGGTCTATGCCTGGTTTTGGCACCTGGGTGTAGCTTGCTTCATCATCCGGCAACGCATCAGCTATGATGTGGCCCACCACCTTAACTTTCATAATGACTGGGCCCCCAGCTTTTTATGGCTGCAAAGCAAGCCCTGGGTTTGGGGGCCTATTGGCCACCACCCGCCCATACCCAGGGCCTATATACTGCCTGCCTATGGTTGGGGGGTGCTGGTTGCCAACCGTGCCAAACACTGGGCCAAAAGCCTGGCCCGATGGGCCGACCCATTTCGGTACCTGGCGGCCATAAAAGCCCATACCATTTTATGTATGCACCACCGCTCAAAACA
>CAZXTW010000231.1:0-8591 GCA_964643525.1 uncultured Roseivirgaceae bacterium | reverse complement strand
GTACCGGCCTCATTGCGGGCAGCCACCAATATAGCCACAGTAGGTTGGTTTTGGGAGGGTAAAGGTTGGGGTGCCAGCGCACGTTTGCTTTGCTTCACAGCCAAAATTAGCACCAGCAAGTCTGCCAGCACCAGTAGCACAACAACAAATGCCGCCAGGGCAAGCAGCACCGTCATAATGCAGCAAACTCATAACCCAGTTCGGCAAAATGCGCCAGATAGCGCGGCAGCGCATAGGTTACATTTTTCTGGGCTTTCAGGCTGTCATGAAATACAATAATAGTACCCGGCCGGGTGTGGCGTATTGATTGTTGCAGGCATTCTTCTTTGGCCAGGCCGCGGTCGTAATCACAGCTCAGTACATCCCACATCACCACCTCATATTGCTGCTGCACCTGCGTAATCTGGCTGCGGGTAATGCGGCCATAGGGTGGCCTGAACATATGGGGTTGGCTTGTAGCCTCCAGCCCATGCCGCTCCATTTGCCGGGCACACTGGCTGATATTCTCAAAATAAACGGCGTTATCTGTTTTCCAGCCGCTAATATGGTTATGCGTATGGTTGCCTGCCGTGTGCCCCTCGGCCAGTAGCTGCCTGTAGATATCCGGATGCCTGGCAATATTATCGCCTACACAAAAAAAGGTAGCTTTGGCATTATAAGGCCGCAAGGTGTCTAAAATAAAGGGCGTTACCCCAGGTATAGGGCCATCGTCAAAGGTCAGGTACACCTTCTCTTCGGCCTGGGACTTATGCCAGGTAAGCGAGGGGTACAGCCTTTTCAGTAAAGCGGGGGTTTTATGGATGCGCATGTGGTACTCAAGTCTTATGGATCAACCCGGCACGACAATATAGTAATATCATCGGCAAAACCATTATTACCCCTGTACTGGTCTACCTCGTCTAAAATACCACTGTGCAGGTCACGCAAATCATCTTCACGGTGGGCAGCCAGATAGGCCTTCAGGCGCTCTTCGCCAAACTCCTCCCCTTCGTCGTTGTTAGTTTCTGTAATGCCATCAGTATACAAAAAGAATAAAAACGAAGTCAGGTCAGTTAAAAAGCCTTCATTAATAAACGGCAAAGGGTGGAAAGCCCCCAGCACGGTAGTACCTTCTGTGAGCTGTTGCACCTGTCCTGAATCATCAAACAATACAGGTGGGTTATGGCCGGCATTAACATACACCAGCGTATTGAGCTGGTGGTCATAAATAGCAGCAAAAAAGGTAATGAAGTTTTCGCCCTTGGCATTTTCAAGAATCAAAAAGTTCAGCTCTTGAATAATCTCAGTCAGGTTTGACGTTTGCCGTACCAGCGTGCGCAACGAGGCCTGGAAGTTTGACATAATAATAGCCGCTGGCACCCCTTTGCCAGATACATCGGCAATACACAGTAAAAACTGGTTTTGATTAATCGGTATATAATCGTAATAATCACCACCTACTGAATGGTGCGGCAAGTAGCTGGCCTCTACCTTAAGCCTCACGCCGTAGGGCAAATTATCAGGAAATAAAAAGTTCTGTACGTCTTTGGCAATTTCAAGCTCACGCCTGATGGCCTCCTGCCTTAATTGCCGCCTGGCCAGTTTTTTGTTTTCAATGGCCACAATAATAATATTACTCAGGGCCTCTAAAAAAGTAGTATTGGTATGTTTGGTCAGGCTTTCCTCATCAGGGTTTACCCCGCTGGCAAACACCAGGGCCAGCCTTAGCTTTTTATGCAATACCGGTATGGCTATTTCAAACTCTCTGAAGGGGTGGTCAGCCGGCAAACTTCGCAAGGGCGTTGGCGACTCATAGCTCAGAAAGTCTCGCTCAATGGGTGTTTCGTAAAAATTAGTAGTGGTACCGTAATTTACCTTACACAGCCACGACTCATCAAGTACATACAACGCCAGCTTTCTGATGTTCAGGTTAGCCATTAAAGTAAAGTTGTATATCCTGTATAGCAGCTCTTCAGGCAAATTATTGTTGATGGCCTGTGTAATCTCTAAAAGCGAGTTCAGTTCCAGTTCTTTAAGCTCGTATTTATTCTTCAGCGTCTGGTAGTCCATCAACTTATGTGCTCTTGGTAATCAGCATTGAGGTATTACCCCCTTGATTTGGTTTATAGAAGCGAAGGTAACCCTTCAAATATAAAAGAATGCATATAATAAATTATATAAACACTACTTTAACCACAAAACAAGTGTTTGATAACTTATGTTTTCTGTAGCTGCCTGCCAACCTGGCGCCCTTTCCACCGGTAAGGCCTTAACTGTGAAGCCAAACCAAAATATATCACATAGAAAGAATAAACCAATTGTAACACTACAAAAGCCTTTACACTCAGCAGCTTTTGGCATGCCCTTAAAACCCGGCGCAAAAATACAGCTTCTATCAGTAGTTTAGCTAGTAAAATTAGTGCAAATACCGGCCACCACGCAGGCCAAGCCCACCAAAACAGCAACATGGCCAGCCAGGCCAAATGAAATACATAAATAAAAACAGCCAACAACTGTATGCCTGCATTTTTGTAGTGCTTCCATTTACTGGCCCATCGCAGGCGCTGCTGGTGCAGGGCACCCAGGTTGGCGGGCCCTGCTGTTTGCACCACTGCCCCTGGGCTGGCATTAAACCGCACCCCGCTGGGGTAAGCCTGGTGCACCTTATGCATTAAAAACTCATCGTCGCCACTGGGCACGTGGTTTACGCCCTGGTAACCACCTACTTCATTAAATGCCGTTTTACGAAATGCCAGGTTGGCCCCATTGCACATATTGGGGTGGCCAGCGTTAATGGCTGCCGCCCCTACCCCAACCAGGCTGGCCAGCTCGGCCACCAGCATACGGTGCCACAGCGTGCGCCCTTCAATATAAGTTACCGGGCCAGAGACCAGCATGCAGCCTGGCTGTGCAAACGCAGCCCCTAAAGCAGTTAGCCACTGTGGCCCCAGCCGGCAGTCGCCATCAGTCATGACAATCACCTCTCCCCTGGCTATAGCCGTAGCCTGGGTAATGGCTGCCTTTTTATAGGCCCCCTGGTGGTTGACGGGCAGCTGCAATGGCACAATACGCACAGCCATGGGCGCATTAACCGCTGCGCGCTGCGCCTTAGCCACGGTGTTATCTGTAGAGCCATCATCTACCACAATCACCTCAAAGCACTCAGCGGGGTACTCCTGGGCGGCAAGGTCGGCCAGTAAGGCCCCAATATGTGCCGCCTCATCACGCACAGGCACTACCACCGTTATATAAGGTGTATCTGTGCTGGAGGCTGGCTGGCTGGGTGGTTGCCGGCCTGGTTGGCTCTTGGCAGCCACCAGGCCAAGCAGGTAATACACAATGGCCAGTAGCCAAAGCAAATACGCCCCAGTAAGGCAAACCACAACAAGCGGCATCATGGGCGCAGCAGCTTTAAAGTTTGTATGGTTACCAGCCCCGCCACCGCCGGCAGCAATACATTCAACGTATACAACATAAAGGCAGCCAGCACAACAGGTGCCAGCGTATTGGTATACAACTCAAAAAATACCACGGTAGATACCTCTCTGATACCCAGCGCCCCCAGAAAGTTAAGCGAAGGCACCACTGATTTGGCCAAAAACACCCAGGTAATGCCCGCCAGCAGCACCGGTAAAGGCAGGGGCACATCTAAAAAAAAGAATATAAACAGAAACTGTGCTGAAAAGGCCAGAAAACGCAGGGCCGAAAGCTGCACAATAACCAGCAGGTATTGCTTTAAAGCCGTATGGGCAGCATTAAAATAGCCCAGGTACCTGCCCAGCCGGGTTTGCTGCCACCGGCGGGGCAGCGCCAGGCGCAACACCCCATACCCTGCAAGCACCAACATGGCCCCAGCCAAAACAGGCAGGCCCCAAATGCCCGCCTGGGCATAGCCCAGCAAGTGAGCCACCCCTACCGTGCCAAAGGCCAGCGTAATGCCTGTTTGTATCATGCCGCCAAAAAAAATAGAAGCCAGCAGCTGGTGGCGTTTTGGTGACTGTAACTGCCACAGCCTGCCCAGGTAGGCCCCAATACCTTGTGGTGTAATTAAACCCATGGTTAAGCCAGATACCACCCCCCTTAAAGCAGCGGCAAAGCTTAGTGGCTCAACGGGGCGAGCCAACAGCTGCCACTTGCGGGCCTCAAGCGCCCAGTTAAGCGGCATCAGCAACATAGCAGCCACCAGCCAGCCCAGCCGGGTGGCAGCACTGTTGGCCAATAGCTGCCCCATTTGCCGGTAGGCATGCCCTTCGCGCATCACTGCCGTACCAATATAATAACATGCATATACAAAAATGCCCCATTTTAGCAGGGCCACAGCCCAGTGCTGAAACTCAGTTTTTTTTACAGATGCGCTATATTGCATGAACAATGATTCAGGTAAACACCAACAAACAGCAAGAAAGGGTAATCCTTGGCGTTGACCCAGGCACCACGGTAATGGGCTATGGGCTGGTGCTGGTTAAAAACAACCAACTGCGGTTAATACAGTACGGTGTAATACACCTAAGCAAATATACTACCCACGAGCTAAAGCTAAAGAAGATATTTGAACGCATACTTGGCATTATTGACGAGTACTGCCCGGACGAGATGGCCCTTGAGGCGCCCTTTTATGGTAAAAACGTGCAATCTATGCTAAAATTGGGCAGGGCACAGGGGGTGGCCATGGCAGCAGCCCTCTCGCGCGATATCCCAATTACTGAATATGCCCCCAAGCGCGTCAAACAATCAGTTACCGGTAATGGCAATGCCTCAAAAGAGCAGGTGGCCGAAATGCTGAAAAAGCTACTGTTTTTTAAAGAGGCCCCCAAGCTGCTTGACGCTACTGATGCCCTGGCAGTGGCCGTTACACATTATTTTCAAAATGGCGTATCTGCCCAGGCTGCAGCAGGTGGCAGCAAAAGCTGGAAGGCCTTTGTTAGCGACAACCCCAACCGTTTAAAATAAAAATTAACCGCCCTGCATTCATTGCCTACAATGGTATAGAATTTCACTATATTCAGCCAAAGATAATCAGGCCGTGCCCTACCAGAATTACCAAAACATTAACCCACCGCCACAAAGCCGCCGCACCTTTGGCAAAAAGCTCATCAACGGCCTGCTGGGCTATGCCCTGCTAGATACCCTGCTGGCCACACAGGCCCTGGCAAAGCCAGTGCGTACAGAGCTGCACCAGTGGTTAAAACAGCTCAATACCTACTGCCATGACCTGAAGCAGCAACGCCTGGGCCTTACCCAATGGCAAAACCATGCCGAAGCCTTACTGAGCCAGTTACCTGTAACTGAGCTACTACAACACATTCAATTTGATGCACTTACCAAAAACTTTCAATACCCTGACTTAGGGGTAAACACCAAAAAAATAAGCCTGCCACGCCTTAGCGGGCTACCGCAGGGCCTGCAGTTTTACCCCAAGCTGTTTGGCATGCAGCAAGACAGGGCCATCATACCGCATGGGCATACCAATATGGTATCGGCCCATCTGGTGCTGAAGGGCAACCTGGCTTTAAAACATTATGACAGGGTACGCACTGATGCCAAGCATCTGTACATACGCCCTACTATTGACACTACCGCTGGCGCAGGCAGTGTATCATCTATTTCTGACCAGCACAACAACATCCATTGGTTCATCGCCACCACCCCAGTGGCCTTTACTTTTGATGTAATTATAACCGACTTGTATGGCCAGCCGTATGACGTGCAAAACATTGACCCCTACAAGGCCACAAAACTCAACAACGGTGTGTTGCAGGTACCCAAACTAACGGTGCAAGAGGCCCTTAAAAAGTACGGTAAGCACAGCCACCATTAATACTACCATTGCTTAATTACTTACATAAACTATAAACTTAATCACGATGAGCTACTACGAAAAAATTAAAGACCTGTATGACATGCTTGGCCAGGGCCAACTGTTGGATGCTTTTGACAAGTATTACCATGAAGACTGCCAGATGCAGGAAAACAACGAAGCCCCCCGTGTAGGCAAAGCAACCAACCGCAAGGCCGAGCAGGAGTTTCTGGCCAGCGTTAAAGAATGGCATGACGGCGGCTATACCAGCATTACCGCCAATGAAGAAACGGGTGTTACCGCTGTTGAAACCTGGATGGACGTAACGTTTCAGGACGGCAACCGGGTAAAAATGGATCAGGTAGCCGTGCAGCACTGGCAGGGCGATCAAATTATTAAAGAGCGCTTTTATTACAACATGCCCGGCGGTGGCGAAAAATAAGCCTCAAGTGCCTTCGCTACTAGCCATTAAAATAAATAACGCTATGTACTTAAGTACATAGCGTTATTTATTAAAAACGGGAATGTATTATTGGTTGTTAAACGCCGCACTAATTTGCTGTTGCAGCGCTTCAAAGTTTTCTTGGCTCAATGAAAGTTTAGGCTTGTTAAAGTCAAGATCGGCCATGGTATTTAACGGCACCAAATGCACATGGGCATGGGGCACCTCAAGGCCAACCACCGCTACACCAACGCGGTTGCAGGGCACAACGGCCTTAATGGCTTTGGCCACTTTTTTGGCAAACACATGCACATGGGCCAGCAGCGCATCATCCAGATCAAACACATAATCAACTTCTTGCTTGGGTACTACCAGGGTGTGGCCCTGGGCTATAGGACTAATGTCAAGAAAGGCTATGGTCTGGTCATCTTCGGCTACAATGTAACCGGGTATTTCGCGGTTAACAATTTTCGTGAATATGCTTGCCATGGGGTATTACAGTGATATATCCAGTATTTCAAACTCAATCAGGCCGGCGGGGGCTTTTACAGTAGCTAATTCGCCTACTTTTTTGCCCAACAGCCCGGTACCAATGGGCGATTTTATTGAAATCTTATTGCTTTTCAGGTCAGCTTCTTCTTCGGCAACCAGTGTATAAGTAACCGTCATGCCGTTTTTGGTGTTCTTGATCTTTACCTTTGACAGGATAGAACACTTTGAGGTATCAATATTATTTTCGTTAATTACGCGGGCGTTGCCTACCAGGCCTTCTAATTTAGAGATTTTCAACTCTAACAATCCCTGGGCATCTTTGGCGGCATCATACTCGGCATTCTCACTCAAATCACCCTTATCACGAGCTTCAGCAATTTGCTTTGCCATTTCCGATCGGCCACGGGTTTTCAAGTCATTTAACTCATTCCTAAGCTTGTCTAAACCTTCACGGGTGTAATAATTTACGTTTCCCATAATCATTTGCTTTAAAATAGAAACAAAAATATGTTGCAGCCTCATCACATCATGAAGCCCTGCAACATCAGCGATAAATATGTTTTAATTTTTTAAGCCTGCTATCAGGTAGTATAACAGGCATACCCACTTGGGTGGGTATAAAATAAAAAGCCCCTTACCAAGGAGCTTAGCTTACAAAGGTACAAAAACCTTTGCTTTGATTCAAACCCTGCCTTGTATTATGTCTTTACACCGGCTGGCAGCCCATAGGCATGGCCGCCGGCTACCAGACAGCGTGCCAGCTGGCATGTAATATTATGGGCGCCATTCTATTCGCATTTCCTGATTTTTTGCGCAACTTTCTGCATGCGTAAACAACTCTGCTTTGCAGCTACCCCCTGTTGGTGGGTCTTGCTGGCTGTGGTACTGCCCTGCCTGACCACCGCCAAGGCCCAAACAACAACCGACAGCCTGGAAATGCGGCTTATCATGACCCCTGAAAACGACCGGCTTCCGGTTATGTTTGAGGTCATTGCCTACTACCAAACCACCGCACCTGCCAAGGCACTGCAATATGCTGAGCAGGCCCTAACCATTAGTCAAAGCCAGCAAGACCCCGCCAGCGAAGCAAAGGCCCTGCGCAATATGGGCCTTGCCACCATGCGCCTAATTGCCAATTATGAAGATGCCCTTACCCTGTGTTACGATGCCCTGCGCCTGCAAGAACAGCTAAACGATACGGCCCAGCAAATACTAACCATTACCACCCTGGCCACTATTTATGAAGCCAGCGGAGACTATTACCAGGCCATTGCCTCTACCCGGCAGGCCCTGTTACTGGCCCAAAAGCATGCTTCACGCCTGCAGGTAGCCACCCTGTACAACAGGCTAGGGCAAATACAGGCCCGGCAAGGCAACGATAATTACACCCTGGCCCTGCAAAACCACCAGCAGGCCCTGGCTATTTTTCTGGCCAAGGCCGACTCTGCCTCGGCCAACTACACCCACTTTTTGCTGGGCAAAGTGCTGTTGCAAATGGATAGCACCGAACAGGCTGCCCAGCAGCTGGCCCTGGTTACACAGGGTGCGCAGCGCACTGGCAACCAGCAGCTGCAAGCCAGAGCCCTGGCCCTGCTGGCCCAGTGCCGCCTGCTGCAACAGCAAACCGTATTGGCCAAAGACCTGCACTACCAGGCGCTGGTATTGCGCAAGCAGTTACAAGACAGCACCGGCATGGCCGAAAGCTACAACTACTTTGGCGGGGTGCTTACCCTGCTTAACGACAACCGCAACGCCATCAGAAATTTAGAGGCAGGCCTTAAAATTGCCGTGAAGCTGAACGACAAGCAGGCCATTCGCAACAGCTATGAAAACCTGTATGCGTACTGGTCAGCCCAGAAAAACTACCAGCGCGCCCTGTAT
>CAZXTW010000230.1:0-8609 GCA_964643525.1 uncultured Roseivirgaceae bacterium | reverse complement strand
CCCCGTTAAGTAAAAAATAAGGGTTAGGATGCTACCCAGCACCAGGCCAAAGAATACAAAGAAGGGGTGATAAAACGACAATAGCACCAGCCCGAAAAATATCTGGATGGTTGCTGAGGTGATGTCAATTAGCAGCTTCGGCAGGCCTTTTTGTAAGGTAAGCACGTCAAAAAAGCGGTTCATTAACTCTGGGGCATATTTACCGGCCAGGGCATCGACCTTAATTCTGGGCACCCTGAAGGTAAACTCGAGCGCAGCCTTAGTAAAAATGCGCCGTTGCAGGTACTCAACAATGGTTATTTGTATTACCTGAAGGCCCCCAGCTGCAATAACACCCACGATAACCAGGCCTATTAACAGGTAAATAGAGCTGACCACTACCCCGCCAGAAACAAGCGATACAGTGGCCTGTATGCCCAGCGGCAAACTAAGGCCTATAATACCTATAAAAACTGCGTAGATCAGAATATTGAAAATGTCTTTTCGCTCTTCTGAAAGCAGCCTGATTAATCGTTGTACTGGCGAGAGCTCTTTTGCTGGGGCTTCATCGCCAGTAGGGTCGTCGCTCACTAAATTCTCATAAGAGAATATGCCCATGAATATGATTTCGCCTTTTTCATCGGCAAAGAATGATTGACAACATGTATCAGTAAAAGGAGCCACCTCAATATCGTCACGTAAGATGAGCTTTTTGATTTGCCTGCGCTCGCGGTAAAGTATGACGGGCACCAGGCCTTCTTCGTACTGATCAAATACCAGAATGGGCGAGTCGATATCCTGCATAAACTCCGGAAACGAATACAATGGCATTGTATTTTCCAGATAAATAATGCGCACTTTATTGCCTGCTTCTACCAGATCACGCTTAAACTCAGCCACCTCCTCGCGTTCGTAACTACGTGGGGCAACCTGTTTATCATCCAATTGGGCGTCGTGATAGTTTTGACCAAGTATAGAAGCCGACTCACGAATAATGTTAGTTATTTGCCTGTTGTTCATAGTTTAGTTGAATGATAGCCCAATAGCGCTTGTTGCGCAGCTATTAAAGAAAAAATGGTTAGTTTGTATGTAAGTGAGAACTGCCGTTTAATTCACCTTTTAAAAGAGTCCCTTTTTTATCATCTATTGTTCTCAACACCAGTGTTTTTAAGAATGTGTGCATTTTATCCTGCCGGCTTGGATCATTGCGTTTAATTTCAGTGAGCGAGGGCAAATGCTCAGCATAAAATATTTGTTGATGAGAAGACTGCAACACCGTGCTTATCAATGCATGGGCATAAGGAAAGTCAGGGTTGATGCTTTTAACTATATTGGCAATTGTACGGCATAATGATTTATAGCCTCTAAAGAGCCCTTCGGCGTTGTCTTCATCTACCTGTTTGGTCAGGTAAGTTTTGTCAGACTCTGCAATCACAATTCGTTGCAGGGCAGGCTCGTCAATGTCAGGAAACTGGTCATCCTGCTGCTTTTGCTCTGTAAGTAGCCTAAGCGCAATATCCAGCCGGCGCTTAGGGTCATCGATGTTGTTTGTGGCAAAATCAATGCAATACTCCAGCCAGTTCCAATACCATGCTATTAGGTAAACCAGCAACCTGTGCTTGTTCTCAAAATACCTGTATATGCTGGCTTCTGTAGAAGAAATCTGCGCAGCCAGCTTTTTGAACGTAAATTGCTCAAAGCCTACGCGGTCAATGAGGTCAATGCTGTGTTCAATAATTTTGCGGCCTAAGGTTGTTTCTTGCGGGTCACGCAAAAACAAGCTTGTATTCATCTGAAACTGTAACCGAGCCATCTGTGAAATCTACTTTATTTTGTAATAGTTTTTATGAGCTATGATATAGTATTACTATCATGTCTGACAGTTAGCTAAACGCTTTTAACAGGCAGAAGGTTCTAAAACAGTTCACATTTCCTTACTATTTTACAAAACAGGGCCTGGCCTGGGTGTTTTACGGGGTGCAACTGCTGTGAATAAGGGAAATGCAGCAGGTTTACGTAGCTTTGTAGTCAATGGCAAACCAAAAACATAAAGCAGGCTTTGTAAGCATTATTGGCCGCCCCAACGTGGGTAAGTCTACCCTGATGAATGCCCTGGTGGGCGAGCGGCTTTCAATCATTACCAGCAAGGCCCAAACCACCAGGCACCGTATTTTGGGCATATTAAATGGTGATGATTTTCAGGTGGTGTATAGTGATACCCCTGGCATTATTAAACCTAACTACATACTGCACCAGGCCATGATGAAGTATGTTGATAGCGCCCTTGAAGATGCTGATGTGATTTTGTTTATGACCGACCTGTATGAGACACTGGCCGACAGTGAAGAGGCAATAAAAAAGCTAAACAGAACCGATATACCTGTTATTTTACTGCTTAATAAAATTGATGAGGCTAAGGGCACGCAGGCAGCTGATAAATTAGAGTACTGGAAACAACATGTAAAACACCAGCACGCCATTTCGATATCGGCCTTGCAGCACACCAATACTGACCAGGTTTTTGCCAAACTGTTGGAGTTTTTACCTGAGCACCCCCCATTTTTTGATAAAGACGCCATTACTGACCGCCCTGAACGTTTTTTTGCGGCTGAAATAATCAGAGAGAAGATTTTTCTGAATTATAAGAAAGAGGTACCCTACTCGTGCCAGGTAGTGGTTGAAGAGTTTAAAGAAGAAGAGGCGATTATAAGAATGCGCGCACTAATATATGTAGAGCGTCAAAGCCAGAAAGGTATTATTATAGGCCACCAGGGCAAGTCATTGAAAAAGGTAGGCATGGAGGCCCGCAAAGATTTAGAGGCATTTTTTTTGAAGCAGGTACACCTTGAAACCCACGTTAAGGTTGAAAAAGACTGGCGCAAGCAAAACCTGAAAATTAACCGCTTTGGGTACGACCATTAACCAACGCCAAAATGCTACTGCCTGTTAGCCTGCCACAAGAGGCCAATCTAATTGCTGGTACATGATCAATGACATTACTGGTACACGATCAATGACATTACTGGTACAAAGCCTTTGTAATAGAATATTGCCTGGAAACAAACACAATACATAGCTGTGGGTAAAGCGTATGGTAATTGCTTTGGGGTATAAAAAGAATCAACCCGGGTCGAACGTTTACACGCAACCCGGGCTGATTGAGGATGGATTAAGAGAGCGTATTGGATATGTTTAGCAAGGAATCTGTCTTTTAGTGTCATAAAAGGCAAAAGGTAACCCAAGAAAGAACTAATTATGTTTATTTTCTTTTATGGTTATTTAAAATAGCCACAAGAGTACAGGCTAACCAAGCCTTAACCTACTATATATCAAGGCATTATTTGATTATACGCTTTGGCATAAGTAGTGTAGCGAATATCAATTACTTTTGTGGCTTAATGGTTTAATCTTTAATAAGGATCAGAGCAGGTGTCTAATCAAACAGAAGCAACTAAAACACGCAATACCACCAAGCATCAAAGTAATGACAGCCCAGACCCTGAACTGGCTATTGACGGTACAGGGCATAGCCATGTAGAGGTTGTAGGTGCCCGAGAACACAACCTGAAGAATGTAAACCTGCGATTTCCAAGAAACCAACTGGTTGTAATTACCGGTGTGAGTGGCAGCGGCAAGTCATCATTAGCTTTTGATACAATTTATGCCGAAGGCCAGCGCCGTTATATGGAAAGCTTTTCTGCCTACGCCCGTTCATTTATAGGCAATATGGAGCGGCCAGACGTTGACAAGATCAACGGCTTAAGTCCGGTAATTTCAATTGAACAGAAAACTACCTCACGCAATCCGCGCAGTACGGTAGGAACAGTTACAGAGGTGTATGACTTTATGCGCCTGCTATATGCCCGGGCAGGCGAGGCTTATTCATACCTGTCGGGTAAAAAAATGACCCGTCAGTCTGAAGATCAAATCATTGACCACCTTATTAAGCATTTTGCAGATGCTAAAATTACGCTGCTGGCCCCTGTTGTTAAGGGCCGAAAGGGGCATTACCGTGAATTGTTTGTTCAAATACGAAAGCTGGGCTTTTCAAAGGTTAGGGTTGATGGCGAGTTGATGGATCTGGTGCCTAAGATGCAGGTAGACCGCTACAAGATACATAATATTGAAATTGTAGTAGACCGACTTAAGGCCAGTGAAAAAGACCGTTACCGCATTAGCCAATCGGTTAAGCTGTCGTTACAGCATGGCAAAGGGGTAATGATGGTGCTTGACGCTAAAGACGAGGTGCAGCATTTTTCGAAATACCTGATGGATCCCGAAACGGGCCTCAGCTATGACGAGCCCGCCCCCAATACCTTCTCTTTCAACTCACCATATGGCGCTTGCCCCACCTGTAATGGGCTGGGCACCATAGAAGAGATTACTGCTGATACTGTAATACCAGATAAAACCCTTAGTGTGAGCCGTGGTGGCTTGGCGCCCCTGGGTGAATACCGTGATATATGGATTTTTAAAAAGGTAGAAGCCATTTTAAAACGCTATGACTGCAACCTCACAACGCCCATTGAAAAGCTGCCAGAAGAGGCCTTAAAAACGTTGCTTGAGGGTGATAATGAACCCGTAGCAGTAGCTTCTAAAAAATACCCCGGTACAGACTGGAACGTGCAGTTTAACGGTATTATTAAGTATTTAGAGTGGCAGCGCGAGTCTGGCTCAGAAAAAATACAACAATGGGTGCGTGACTTTACCAGCATAAGGCAATGCCCCGACTGCCAGGGTGCCCGGCTTAAAAAAGAGTCACTGCATTTTTTGCTGGCAGGCAAAAACATTGCAGAGCTGGCCGCTTTAGATATTGCCAGCCTGGGGCAGTTTTTCAGCACGGTAGATGATAAGTTAAGCCCCCGCCAGCTGCGTATTGGGGGTGAGGTGCTAAAAGAAATTAGAAAGCGACTGGGCTTTTTGCTTGACGTTGGGCTTGATTATTTGCACCTGAACCGTCCCTTACGGACGCTAAGCGGGGGAGAAGCACAACGCATTAGGCTGGCTACCCAAATAGGCACCCAACTAGTTGGCGTATTGTATATTTTAGATGAGCCCAGCATTGGCCTGCACCAGCGTGACAATCAAAAACTAATTAAGGCCTTGCAGGATTTGCGCGACCTGGGCAACTCTGTCATTGTGGTTGAGCATGATAAAGATATGATGCTGGCCTCTGATTTTCTGATTGATATTGGGCCAGGTGCCGGCCGCCATGGCGGTAAAATTATTGCTGCTGGCCCACCTGCCAGCTTTGTTGAGCAAGATACACTAACAGCCAAATACCTTAATGGCAATGAAGAAATTGCAGTGCCACCACAACGCCGCCCCGGCAAAGACAAAGCACTGGTACTGAAGGGGGCCAGGGGCAATAACCTGAAAAATGTTACTGTAGAGTTTCCGTTGGGTAAAATGATTTGCATAACGGGTGTTTCAGGCAGTGGCAAAAGTACACTGGTGCATGAAACGCTATTCCCGCTGCTGAACCAGCATTTTTATAAAAGCAGAAAAGAACCTTTAGCTTATGAAAGTATTGAAGGCCTTGAACACCTTGATAAGGTAATTGAAGTAGACCAATCACCTATAGGCCGTACACCCAGGTCAAACCCGGCCACTTATACAGGGGTTTTTACTGACATCAGAGCCCTTTTTTCTGAACTGCCCGAAAGTAAAATCAGGGGCTACAAACCAGGCAGGTTTAGCTTTAATGTAAAAGGAGGCCGCTGTGAAACCTGCCAGGGGGGTGGCATGAAGCTCATTGAAATGGATTTTTTGCCAAGCGTGCATGTGCCCTGTGAAACATGCAAGGGCAAACGATACAACAGAGAAACCCTTGAGGTACGCTTTAAAGGCAAAAGCATTAGTGACGTACTTGATATGACGGTTGAGCACGCAGTTGAGTTTTTTGAAAACCAACCTCGAATTTTAAGGAAAATTAAAACCCTGAATGACGTAGGGCTGGGTTACATTGCTCTGGGGCAACACGCTACTACGCTTTCAGGGGGCGAGGCGCAAAGGGTAAAACTGGCTACCGAGTTAAGTAAAAAAGACACGGGCAAAACTTTTTACATTTTAGACGAGCCTACAACCGGGCTACACTTTAAAGACATACAGCATTTATTGAATGTACTAAATAAACTAGTTGATAAAGGGAATACAGTATTAATTATAGAACATAATATGGACATCATTAAAGTGGCCGATCATGTAATTGATATTGGCCCGGAAGGTGGCAGCGAGGGTGGCACTGTACTTACTACTGGCACACCAGAGGCTGTAGCCAAACACACCAAAAGCCATACGGCCAGGTTTTTAAAACTTGAACTGGCGCAGCCCTAAAAATAAGCATGCTTGCTTTTTTGAGTAGCCAATCACTTAAACTGGCAAAAGGTTGGCGCAACTTTACGTAATAATTACCTGAAATGGTAACACCCCTAAACAGGTACTAGCTCACTTTTTGAATATTTTTCGGCATTAAACTTGCTGTGTTATTATCTGAATTGTATTGATGTTTTATCATTAATGCTTAATTTCAATGTTTACGAGCTATTAACAATCTGTATTAACCGGCATGAATACAACACTTACAAAACTTATTGGCGCATTAGCGCTCTACCTGTTTTTCAACTATGGAGCTTATGGTCAAATCAGTGGTGATACCTACGCCAAAGCAAAGGCAGCTGGCTATGGCACCATTACTTTAAGCTATGTTGAAACGCCAAGCTTTGCCTCGGCCAACCAACAAGGCCAAATTGAAGGCCTGTGTGTTGATTTGATGGAAGCATTTACAGCCTATGTCAAAGAAAAAGAGGGCATTACGCTAAACACTGGATGGAAAACTATTGGCGACCCCAATGACTTTAAAGTGTTTATGGCCAATATGAAGGCTGCCCAGGGCGGTGTATTTGGCCTGGGCAACATTACCATAACTGAGCAGCGTAAAAAAGAATATCACTTTAGCCCGCCCTTTATTTCAAACATAACGGTAATCATTACCCACAGAGAGGTGCCCACACTTACCAGCATTAATAAAATAGGCAACGCCTTTAAAGGCCTGAAGGCCTATACTGTTAGGGGCACCACCAATGAACTACGCATACTTGAAATCAAGCAAAAGCATATACCTGACCTTGAGGTTGTGTATACTGAAGCAAGTACTGATATGCTGGAGCTGGTTTCGAAAGACAGGCAATCGTTTAGCAACCTTGATTTTACTTATTACCTGGCCATACTAAAAAACCAGTTGCCCATTAAAAGGCACCCAGTGGGCGATAAGTCTGCAGAGCAATTTGGTATCATCATGCCTAAAAGCAACGATTGGGAGCCACTTATGAACAGTTTCATGGCCAGCTTTACCGAAACTACTGAATACCGAAAAATTATTTCGAGACACCTGGGCAGTAATGCCTTGCGCTTACTTGACACCATTGTGCAGTCAGGCAATAATTAAGTATAATAACTAAAAAGGGAAATAAAAAATGCTACTCTAGAAGAGTAGCATTTTCGCAATTTTCAACCAAAACATTAAAATATATTAACTATGAATTAACTATGAATTCTTTCTTCGTCTTGACGCCAGTAATTTGCTGGCTTTCACTTACATGAATATACGTAAAATTTTTCAATAATTACGTAAATAAATGCTAAAGGTTGCCTCCCGTTAAATATATCATTACTCCACTGTGCTCCAATAAATAATCACCATTGGTAATATACTTACGGTAAAGCTGATGCGCTTGTTCATCTAAATTAGTTGCCGCACTAACTGCAAATACCAAATTTCCTTCCAGATCGTATACTTCTACAGCCTTACTTTCATTTTCTGGTAAGGCGGCCCGAGGCTGTGCGTAAGCTGCCTCAAGTGCTTTAATTGCTTCTTTCTCTAAGTCAGAGTTTGTACGACCTTCATTGGCATATACTGTGGTGCCAAGCACCATTGCCATGAACAAAGCTGTTGTTGTCAAGATTTTAGCGCTCATGAGCGTAAAGGTTAGTTGATGAAGAATATTTTGTTTGTTGTTGTTCATCAACTACCACGCAAAATTATATTTTTTGTTTCAATTAAAAATGCACATCAATTCTTTTATTGTGTAAGTTCAATGTAATATCTAAAGCATAATTACACCGGCATGAGCCCTATTTTTATGCCTGCATTGAATTGCATTTATTGCCACTTTTTAAACAGGTTTTGAATAGCCTGCACCACTTTACTTTTCGTTTTGCCAAACCCTTATTTACTAGCATAAAACCCCAACAAAAGCACTTAAAACCAGTTAGAATTTGGTATAACCAAACACTTAATATGCCCGCGCCTTTGTTGTAACTTTGTGTTATACATTGCTCGATTTTAGACTTTTAAACAAACCATTATGAACAATCAGCAATACAGTTCGGTCAGAATACCAGATACTAACCTGCCTCGTGTAGTCATTATAGGAGGTGGCTTTGGTGGCATATGGCTGGCACGCGCCTTACGCAACAAGCCTGTACAGGTAGTGCTGCTTGACCGACACAATTACCACACTTTTCAGCCCCTGCTGTACCAGGTGGCTACGGCGGGCCTTGAGCCAGATTCAATTGCTGAACCCCTGCGGCGAATTATTGAAAACCATAAGAATGTTTTTTTTAGGATG
>CAZXTW010000229.1:0-8617 GCA_964643525.1 uncultured Roseivirgaceae bacterium | reverse complement strand
GTCGTTTTCTTTCAGGGCTACTATCAATAAATAGTTGGGGGTGGCATTGCCCAGGCCTGAGTTTATCTGCACGTAACTGGCGGGCAGGTTGCCCCGGTATATGTATTCATTTTCAAGGTAACACTGGCCAATCAGCCCCTCGTCAGTGGCCAGGCGCTTGTGTTCATACTTTTCTTTGTTGTAGGCATAGCCGGCTATGAGTTCAATGTACTTGTCTTCATCGGCATCGCCTTCAGCACGCACCACATAAAAGCCTGCCTGGTTGGCTTTCAGGTATTTTACCAGGTTGGCTACCAGGGTGGTACCCAGCTGCTCAAGGTTCTGGTCTTCGCGCAGAATATCAGCAAATTTGGCCAGTCCTTCGGTAGCCCAGTTGCGTTTTTGTTCGTCTTTCTGGGCATCTTCCAGGCGGTCAATATTGGCGCGCATATCAAGCTCAGACTTGCGCAGGGCTGCATTGTTATCGTCCATTTCCTGCACCAGCTTTTCTGCCTGCCGCTCTGCCTTGTTGTTTATTAATGACAATATGGTTACTGTGGTCATTAATAATGCAATATCAAGGATAATTATCAGGGTGCCCAACCAGCCAAACCGTACCAGGTTTATGTGGTTAACCTGTGTTTCAAAAATGGCATTCCAGATGTCAAACCCTAATACCAGAACTGCACTGAATAGCGCCCCTATAGCCAGCAGCAGGCGCTCACGAAAGTCAAACACAACAAATGGCATACAGGCAAAAACCAGGTTGAGCACGGTTAATGAGGTAATGGGCTGATCATTAACACCAACCAGATAAGCATGAAATATTGTGCTGAGGGTAATGGGTATCAGGGCAATGATAACCCTGGCTACTACATTGGCCCTAAACGCGTTTAATAAATAGGCTATTAGTATAAGTACCCCACCCAATATGGGCCAAACAACCAATGCCTGAAAGTAAACTGCCGAGATTATGGTGAAGGGAATTACGATAATACCCAACAGCATAAAAACAAGCTGGTTTGACAGCCTTATTTTTTTGTTGAGGTGAGCCTCAAGTTCAGTGGCAGTGCCTACGTTTAATACAGAGTTTATAGATAAAATCATGGTTTACCTTATGGTAGTAGCTACATGAAGATTTACCAAAGAAAACAATTATTCAATGAACATACAATACAAACAAAAGACCCTGCCAGCATATGCCGGTAGGGTCTTGCACGCAATGGATAGTAATATAATCGATAATTATTTTCTGTTAGGGCAGCTATTCTGACCTTAATGACTTCACAGGGTCTGTACTGGCGGCCCTGTATGATTCAAGGCTGATGGTAAGTATGGCTATAAGCAGCAGCAATAGCGTGGGCCATACAAACAGCAGGACATTGATATTTATGCGGAAGGCATAACCCGTAAGCCAGGTATCAATGAGGTAGTACATGGGTATGCTGGCCAGCACGGCCGCAATGACTACCAACCTTAAAAAGAATTTGCAGAGCAGCCACACCAAATGGCCCGTGGGCGCACCCAGTACTTTGCGAATACTGATTTCTTTGGTGCGTTGTATGGCCGTGAATGAGGCCAGCCCAAACAGGCCAAGGCAGGCCACAAATATGGCCAGGCCGGCAAATACCAGAAATACCTGGCCAAACTGTATGTCTGACTCGTACTGGCGGTTAAACTCATCATCAGCAAAAAAGTAGGTAAAGGGGTTGCCCGGAAAGTAGTTTTCGTAGTTTTTCTGCAATTGTGCCAGGGTGGCTTTGAGGTTGCCTGCAGCATTTACTTTTAATGAAATGTATTGCCTGCGCAAACCTGCCGGGGCCAACAGTATGGCTTCAGTTTCAGTATGTAGTGATAGCCAGTTAAATTCTTTCACTACCCCTACAATTTGAAGGGTATCACCCCCTAAAATTAGTTTGTGTTGCAGGGCCTCCTGGGCGTTGCCTAAGGCAAATGCTTTGATGGCATGCTCATTAACCAATACGGTGCGGGCATTCTGGTTGGCCTCTTCAAAGAAAAACCTGCCACTTAACAGCTCAAGGCCATATACTTCATGAAAATGAGGGTCAGACCAGAATACATGGCCCGGGGCCGAAAGCTTGGGGTCATCACCCACTTTATGCATGCTGGTGTTCCAGTTAAAACCCCTGCCCGGCACGCTTGAAGCGGTGGCTGCGGCCTGCACAGCCGGCAGGGTGAGGGCATCGTTCTTAAAGGCTTTCAGTGCCTCTCTGGCGCGCTCTCGGTCTGGCACCACTTTGGGGCCTTTTACGGGAAGCACCTGGGTAAGCTCCATGCCCAGGTCTTGCTGGCGCATGTAGTTGATTTGCTGGTAAACGGTATAGGTACCAATAACCATAGCCATTGAAGCCATGAATTGAAACACCACCAGCCCCTGCCTGAGGTTAAAACCGGCATTGAAGTTTTTCATGGTGCCCTTCAGTACTTCTACCGGTTTAAAGCGAGAAAGCACAAAAGCCGGGTAAAGGCCTGACAGTACCGAGCCCAACATAAATAGCAGTACAAGCCCTAGCCATAAAGAGCCGTTGGCCAGGTATTCAAAGCCAATGGCCTTGCCGGTTAGCTGGCGTAAAAAAGGAATAGCAAACAAGGCCAGCACAATTGACAGCCCCAGGGCTATGAGGTTCATCACGAACGATTCTGTTAAAAACTGACGCACCAACTGGCTGCGGTTGGCCCCTAATGATTTGCGCACGCCCACCTCTCGGGCGCGTTCTATGCCACGGGCAGTGCTGAGGTTAATGTAGTTTACCCAGGCTATTACCAGTATGAATACACCTATGAGCGCAAAAAAGTAAACGGTAGAGGCTTTGCCCGAGGCATCGTCAGCACTGACAGTGCTGTGCAGGTGTATGTCAGTAAGTGGTTCAAGAAACAGGGTGGCCGTCAGGCCTTCAGTTTCAAGGTCTTCACCCATATGGCTATCAACAAAGTTAACGAGGGCACTGCTTACATCTGCCGGGTCTGTATTAGGCTGCAACTGGATGTAACTGTAAAAGTTGGTCCAACCCCAGCCATCGTCATTCTGGTATTGGTCATTGGCCAGTATATCGGCCATGGGCATCATAAAGTCAAATTGCAGGTGCGAGTTTTCAGGTACATCTTTAATAATGCCTGTAATGATGAATGAGCCATCGGCCCAACCCCCTTCTATTTTTAGTAGTTTACCCAATACATCAGCATTTTTACTGCCAAAGTATTTTTCGACCATTCTTTGGGTCAGTACAATAGAACCTGGCTTATCTAATGCAGTTTGGGGGTTGCCGCTCACAAAGTCATAGCTAAATACTTCAAAAAATGTGCTGTCAGCAAAGTACATATCAGGCTCTACATGGTAGGTGGCGTTGCCCAATTCATTGGTGTAGTTCACCAGGGCATCGAAATACATGGGGTGCATGCGCACATAACTGGCTATGCCGGGTATTTCCTGATACATGGTGGGGGCATAAGCACTGCCAGTGTGCCGCTGGCTGCCTAATGACTGGCCTTCTTTAAAATATTCAGAGGCCAGGCGGTAAGTGGTGTGTTTGTTTTTATGGAAGGTGTCGTAGCTAAGCTCAAAGGTGACGTATTGCAGCAACAGTAAACAGGCAGCCATGCCTATGGCCAACCCAAATATGTTGATGAGTGAAAAAACTTTGCGCTTACGCATTTGCCGCAGGCTGCTGCGCAGGTAGGTGTTGAGCATGTTGAGTGTATTTTGAGTTTTTGACCGTAGTGAAGTTGCATATTAATGTACAGAATGTCAAAGCGTTTATACTGAAACCGGAGAAAAGCGTATCGAAACGGGAAACCCCTGCACTGAATTTGTAAACCCAACCCAACCACAGTGTGGTGCAGCACCTGATTTATAGTGGCCGGTTGCTTTTGTACAGAATAGGCCTTCATTGATGGGCTTATACTATCAATTTTTCAATTCTCATTGTATATTTAGGGTTAATCACAGCTTAGGAATGCAGCACCTTTTAGAAGAAATTAGAACAGCAAGAAACGACAATTTATCGGGCTCTGGCCACGTGTTAGAAAAGCTTACAAATGCTTTTGAGGGCTTTCTGGTAAGGAACGACCTGCTTACTGATGGCGACCGGATGGTGCTAACCGGTGTGTTGGAAGATTTAGAAGGTAATTTGGGGCAGTTTTCAGTGGTGCGCCATTTTATACACACTTTTAGTAAGGGGCTACAGGAAGCGCCCCAAAAAGGCACTACCCAGTATTTGGAAGCGCTGCTGGTTAATTACAGGCAGCAATATGCCAATGTAAACAGCCGCATGGCAGTGCACGCCATGCAGCAGATTGATTTTAGTGGTAAAACGGTGGTATTGCACAGCAACAGCAGTGCACTGGTAACTGTTTTTGAGGCCCTGCGCAACCAGGGCATTAAGGCAAAGGTGATTCAGACCGAATCAAGGCCAGTAATGGAAGGCAGGCGGCAGGCGGCAGCCATAGCCGACCTGGGTTTTGACGTACGCCTGATTGTAGACGCAGGCATTGGCGCTGCCATGCAGCATGCCGACCTGGTGCTGGCAGGTGCTGATGTGGTGCTAAAAGATTGTTTTGTGAATAAGCTGGGGACCCTTTCGCTGGCTATAGCCTGCCAATACTGGCAAAAGCCCATGTACGTACTGGCCGACCACCGCAAGTTTGTAGATGTTTCGCTGAGTGAGTGGCCCCGCGAGCAGCCCAAGCCTGCCAATGAGCTGTGGCCTAAGGTACCTGTGAATGTAACAGTGAATAATCTGTATTTTGAACCTGTGCCGCTGGCCCTGGCCAAAGCAGTAATTAGCGACCAAAAGGTGCAGGCTTTGAACGATGCCTCTTAGTTATTTATAGTTAGTCATTCATAATAAACGTGCTTTTGGCGGCACCTGTATTTTTAGTTTTGGGGTCAAAGGCGGTGATTATGATCTGATAAGGGCCGTTTTCATTCAAGGTAGCCGTAGCAGTAAATGTATTGACCTGGTTGCCCAATGCCAGCGGTACGGTGTTTATGGTTTTACCCTGGTGTTGTATCATGGCTTCAACCTGCATGTTGTTGCCATCCCACAGGCCGCCTTGGCTAATGGTACACCCACACATCATCACCACATTGGCGGTAATGGTTACTTCCCTACCCTTTTGCTGTGCCGATATGAATTGGTGCCTTTGCGGGCTCAAGATGTCAATTGCAAAGCCCGGTATTTCCAGCGTAATACCGTCACCATCAATATGCTTGCCTGGCAGTAGCCATAGCTGGGTACTTGCTACTACCATGTGGCTGCCTGCGGTGCTGTGTGCTTCTATGACAATGAACGTGGGCTCGTTAATATCAAGGGTAATTTCAAACAGGGCTGTACCTTCTGCTACAATTGATTGGTAGCGCTGTTGGGGTGTTTTCATAATGAGCCCGGTGTTGCCAGTGCTGCCTTGGGTGCGGCCCTGTGCCAGTATGGCACCTGTAGCTACCTCTTTCACCACAATAAAGGCGCCCCCCATAGAAGTGCCTATAAATTTGGCGTCTTTTGCTTTTGCGCGTACTACAAGCCTGGTGTTTTCTGCCTGGCATATGCCAGCCAACAGGCATAAGGCCAGTATTATTGTTATGGGTTGTTTCATACATTAAATATAGGGTGTTAGGTGTGTAACTATCAATACCGGGGGTTATAAACCATGGGCAAGGTGGCCTCAATGGCATTTGAAAAGCCATTAGTGGCTATTTGATGCCGTTTTGAACTATCTTGGCACACTGTTTTAAAAAGTAACTGTATATTTCTGTATTTCGTGCAATGATGAGCGACGCACCCACCCAAAATGCCAGCACTGAAGCTGGCCAACCCACCAGTGTAAAGGCTTTGGTAGCCTATGTAGCCGAAGATGAACTTTATGGAACAACGTTAATAAACAGCCTGCCGGGCGCAGCAACAGAAGGCGCCAGTTACGTCTGGGCAGCCCAAACAAGCGTAGTAACAGATGTGACCAGTTTTTGGCAGCAAACTGTTAAAGACCATTTAGGCAATTATGATGTAGTGGTAGTGATGGTTAGCCCTGATTTACTGCCAGAAGCAGAAGCCACCCAGTTAAAGTGGCAAGCCCTGGAAGCGGCTGCCAATGCACATAATGCCCTGCTAGTGCCGGTGCTTACCAGGTATATGAGCTTACCCCCACAAGGAAAGTTTAAAGCCCTGCAGTTTTTTAAACCCAGAGGCGATAGTTATGGGCAGCACGGCAGTAATATACGGCAGTTTGCCTACCAGTTTTTGGTAGAAGCTGACGGTCAGGGCGGTGTAAAGCGCAATTATTTTCGTGATACTTACCATAAGGTGTTTTTAGAACGAATAGAAAAAGCCCTTACTGAACAGGCCAATGCCACTGAGCAGGAGGCTGACTTACCAGGTGGCCCACCCACACAGCCAACAGCACCAACAGCTAATACAAGTAGCAAAGAGCCAATAGCCAGCGGTGAAGATTTGAACCTACCCACCATGAGCAAGGCGCCCATCACGGTAGATATGCGCGTGCCTGCCGGGCTTGAGCCTGAAGATTTTATGGGGGCCAATGCCAAATATGGCGATGCTGACAATTACTTTAAGCGAGACAGCAGCTATACTGAAGACAGGAGGCTACAGATTGACCGCAACCTGGAGTTAGACCTGCGCGACGAGCGCAAAAAAGGAAATTTGGTGGTGTTGGGCAGCCCATTGTGTGGCAGCTCACGGGCTGTGTATGAAGCCATGCGTAAGCTAAGCGGTGTACGGATACTCTTTTTCGTTGACTTAAAGCCCGGCCAACGGCTACCAGCACTGAAGCTGAATAAAGAGCTGGTGTATTTTGCTTATTTTGAGCATCTGGATGCCTACTTTACCGAGCTGATGGCCCCAACCATGAACCAGCTGCTTGATGATTTGCGCAAGCTGGGTGTGCGCGTAGTAGCCACCTGCAACAAAGGGGCAGAGTACCAGTATTTACGGTATAAGCTAAACCGTGATAACAGCAAGAGCTTTCAGCGCAATGAGGTGTTTGCTGTTGAAGATGAAGAGGTGGAGCCCTTTCTTGATAAGCTGGATACTGATAATGTTGCCTATGATTACGATGGCTTTGACGGCAGTATTGGCACCCTGTTTATTTCAAGGCAAAAGGCCATAGAGGTTTATGCGCAGGTTACCGAAGGAAGCGGCCCAGCAAATACCCTGGCTAAAACGTTGCTGAAAGGGCTAAGGACTCATTATTATACCCGTAATTATGAAGCCAACAGTGCAAGCCTGTATGCCAATGATAAAATCAGGTTTTACTGCACTAAGGCATTGGGACTAACCCCTGAGGCTGTAAATGCTGATTGGGCTGCTGCCATTCAATTGCTGAACAATAGTGCGGGTGGGCCTGCCTTAGTTCAAGAAGAAGATGGTTACCTACGCACCACCCCGGTTTACCTGGAAGAACTTGTAGAAGCCCCCCTGAACCGAAGCACCGACCCTGACGGCGTTGAGACGCGTTTTAAGAGCTTTACCAGCCAGGCCCGCTCTGAGATAAATGCTTTATACACAGCTGAAGAAAGGCGCCAAAATGGCTTTTTCTCGCCTGCCTTTCAGTTTAACAGGCGTATTAATAATAAGCGCGTTTCTTATTGGGAGGGCATTAAGCAGTTTGAAAATGAAGTACGTTATGGCCTTGAGCCCGATGCCGCCACGTTTAATGTTATTATTAGCAAGGCAGGCAATTTAAAAGAGGCACAGCAGTTTTACCAGCGTATGCATAACCTGGGCGTAACCCCAGACCAGTTTACGTTTATAAACCTACTGCATAAAACTACCAATAAAGGTGAGGCTGATGAAGTATTGACTTTGCTAAAAGCACAAGGCCTGGCACCCGGCGATGGTTTTAACAGCGTTTACGAAACCAAACAATAAAGGCCAAAAAGAAAAGGCACAGCTTGCGCTGTGCCTTTTCTTTATTTCCTGACGTCAAATATCAACTCTGTTCGCCGATTTTTGCGGCGCCCTGCAGATGTTTCATTGGTTTGCACCGGCTGCATTTCGCCTTTACCTTCATAGGTAATTCTACTGGCAGCAACCCCTAACTGTACAATAAATTCTTTGGCAGCTTTTGCACGTTGTTCAGAAAGAAACAGGTTGTATGAATCTGGCCCTACACTATCAGTATGGCCTACAATGTGCAGCTTTAATTGCTCATATTGATTCATTTGTTTGGCAGCCTGCCTCAGCTTGGTTTCATAGTCAGCCAGTATAACAAACTGATCAAAGTTGAAGTAAATCAACAGGTTTTGAGGCACAACCAAAGCCACCTCTGGCTCTTCTTTAGGCTTAGGGGGCGCAGGAGGCATAGGGATGTCACTTGGTTCATCAACCGGGTTATCAGTCACATCGGGCTTTTCTTTTGTCTCCTTACCAATGGGTGGGGCTGGCAGTTCTTTCTTTTCAAGCCGGGTATAAAATATATCGGCCAAATCACCATCACGATTACTGGTAAAGTAGGCGTCTCTGTCGCGAATCATGAAATAGGCATCAAACTTTTTAGAGTTAACCGCTGGCCCCAGGTTTTCAGGCTCTGACCAGTTGGTCCAGGTATCATCAAGCCTGGTAGCTCTGAAGATATCAGCATCACCAAAGCCCCCGTGGCCATTGCT
>CAZXTW010000228.1:0-8622 GCA_964643525.1 uncultured Roseivirgaceae bacterium | reverse complement strand
TAACGCAGGCAATATAGGCCATTGCATGGAGCTACTCCCACAGCGGGTACTTCTGCAGGCGCACGGGGGCATTAAAAAACAGGCGGGTGGTGGCTTCAAAATTATCAGTCAGGTCTGACACCATAAACAGGTCTGGCGTTTCAGGCGGTTGCTGGCTCAACAGGGCATGGTGGGCCAGCAGCCCCTGCAAGGCTTTGGCGGCCATATCGGCACTGTCAAGCACAGCCACAGGCTGCCCCACAGGTGGCGTACTTTGCTGCATAGCACGCTGGGTTTGGTAATACTGCCCAATTTGCTGCTTAAGCAGGGGGTAATGGGTGCAGCCCAGCACCAGTGCCTGTATGTTCTGTAAGGCTTCGTGGCCCAGATAGGCCTCAATAATACCCTGGCTCATGGGGTTATTGGCAAAGCCCTCTTCAATTAAGGGCACCAGTAAGGGGGTGGCCAGGGCACTCAGGGTAATGTTTCGGCCCAGGGCATCTACCCGCTTTTTATAGGTATTAGAGGTAACAGTCTGGCGCGTGCCAATCAGGCCCACCCGCTGGCCGGCATGCTGCTCGCGCAGGTGGTTTACCATGGGGTCAATCACGTTCATGACCAGTGCCTTGCTGGCCACGTAGGCCTTGACCAGCTCATAAGCCGCCGCCGAGGCAGAGTTGCAGGCTATCAGTATTACTTTGCATTGCTGCTGCAACAGCACATCGGCAATTTTTATGCTATAAGCCTGTATGCTGGCCGTGCTTTTATCGCCATAAGGCAGGTGGGCGGTATCACCAAAATACACCAGGCGCTCATGGGGCATGCGCTGCTTAATGGCCCGTGCCACCGTAAGGCCGCCCACGCCACTATCAAACAAACCAATGGGTTGTGCTGCACTGAGTTGTGTCATATGGGTACAAACTTAAGCCTTTTGCCCCAATAGCCTCAATTTATGCCGCTGCCAATGGTTATATACAATTCATACAGGTTACGGGGCTAATGTAGCTGGTTGGGCTATCTTTGCACGCTTATGAGCAACCAACAAGGCACCAACACGCAGGCCATACTAACAGGCAACCTGTGGCGGGTAATGTTAAAAATGTCATTACCGGCCATACTGGGCATGACTATGTTTGGCCTGAACAACTTTATTGATGCCGTGTTTGTGGGGCAGTTTGTGGGGCAGCAGGCCCTGGCGGGCATGTCGCTGGCCTTTCCGCTGTTGCAAACCATCTGGGGTTTTGGGGCGCTGGTAGGCACAGGGGCGGGCGGCGCGTTAAGCATTGCCATTGGCGCCAAAGACCATTTTAGCCAGCAGCGCCTGTTTGGCAATATGGCTACCCTGAGCCTGGCCGCTTTTTTGCTGGTGGCACTGCCCAGCTATGTATGGGCTTACGAGCTGATTACCTTTATTGGTGGCGAGGGCGCCCTGCTTGATGTAGCCGTAGAGTATTTTCGTATTATTATTCTGGGCTCAATTTTTACCATATTTGGCATAGGCAGCAATATGCTGATCAGGGCTGAGGGTAAAATGAAGCAGGCCATGATTCTGGGCTCTATTGCTGTGATTGGCAATTTAATTCTGAACCCCATTTTTATCATTGTATTAGGCTGGGGTGTAACCGGGGCTGCCTGGGCTACCAACGCCGCTATGTTAACCTATACGCTGGCCAACTACATTTACTTTTACAAAGGGCACGCCACCTTTGATATTGACCTGCGTTATGTGGGCCTTGACCGCACGCTGGCCCGCACCATATTATCAATTGGGCTGCCGGGCCTGCTCATGAACCTGATGAGCCTGGCCCAGCAAGTGGCCATTTTCCGCTCGTTGGCACATTATGGCAGCGAGGCTGATATTGCCTTTTTCGGGGCAGCCAATAGAATTATACTGCTGCTGGTTATGCCCATTGTGGGCTTTACCAGGGCCATGCAGCCCGTGCTGGGCATTAACTACGGTGCCAAACAATACCAGCGGGTAAGCAAAACCTACCATATTTTTACCTACTCAAGCATTTTGTTTACTATGCCGTTTTGGCTGTACATGGGTATTTTTCCTGAAAATACCATGAATATGATGCTGCCCGGTGTGGTAATGACACCCAACGATTTGCTGAACTTCAGGATTTACCTGTTAATACTGCCAGCCCTGCCCCTGGCCTTTAACAGCGTGATTGCCCTACAGTCTATTAACCGGGGCAAGCTGTCAAGCATTATTACCGTTAGCCGGCAGTTGTTGCTGTTTGTGCCGGTGCTGCTGTTGGTGGCCTACTTTTATGGGGTAAATGGGGTGTATTATGGCATTGCCGGCTCAGACCTGGTGCTGGGGCTATTGGCTTATGTAATTGTTTGGCGCCTGCTGGCCCGGTTAAAAAACCAACAGCCCGATGCGCCCCAGGCCAACCCCAATGACAATACACCAGCAAACAAGCCGGTGGCTGCCAACAGTGCCGCTTAGCCCCTGCTAACCGCCAATAAGCACAAACGCCCCCCAGTAGTAAGGTTCAGGGTATTGCTGCTTGATGGCCAGCTGGGCCTGCTGAAAAGCTGCTGTTTTGTTGTTGGTGCTAAACCAGTTGCGGTAAAAGGTAGTCATAAGCAACTGGGTGGCTTCATCGTTTACCTTCCAGAGGCTCATCACCACTGAGCCAGCACCCGCCACTAAAAAGGCGCGCTGCAGGCCGTAAACCCCCTCGCCGGCTTTCACATCGCCCAGGCCGGTTTCACAGGCGCTCAGCACCACAATATCCGTCTGTTGCAGGTGCATATTCATGGCCTCAAAGGCAGTTAAAATACCGTTGTTGGCGCTGTTGGCCTGCCAGTCTGGCCCGCCACTCACGGCCGCCTCGGCCCCGGCCAGCATCAGGCCCGAGCGCAGCAGCGGCTCTTCACGGGCCTTTTCAACCTCAACACCAAATACCTTTTGCTGCTTGCCGGGTACATCCTGCATAAAAAAACCATGCGTGGCAATGTGCAGTATGGTGGGGTTGCGCACCTGTTTTACCTGTTGCTCGGCAGCTTCTTTTTCCATATACACCGTGGTGGCTACATTGGCCCCGGCCAGTATACCTTCAATGGTTTGCACCTCTGCCCGGGTGCCTGGCAAAGGCACAATATGGCCGGCATCGCCATAGTGGGGGTAGCCCACCATAGTAGCCGTGGCCCCACCACTGTTGGTGTTGGGCTGGCTGCGCAGCAGGTCGCGCGTGCTGCCCACCACCCGTATGCTTTTGTGGGCTATCAGGTAACTGCCGTCGGCTTTGCGCAGGGTGTTCAGGTTCAACTGGTTGTACACCCCATCTAACGACACCACCAGCTCGGGGTATTGCGCCAGCTGCTGGTCAATGGGCTGCCAGTACTGCTCAAATGAAATATCATCGGCCACCTTACGCTGTATGGCATTATTGTAATACTTATAGTACCGGCCGTCCAGCTGGTCGCCATTTGGCAGCACCACCAGTTGGGGGGGCTCCTGGCTGCCGTGCTTTACAATTAAAGCGGCATAGCTGCTGGTGCCGGTAAAACCATTGTCATAATTGCGGCAGTGAATCAACTCAATAGCGGCCTGGCCGGCTGCCAGCTTGTTGCGCACATCCTGGTAGGTAACCGTATTGCGCAGCAGGCCCCCATCAAATATGCCTGACTTTGCTGAAAGCTGCTTTTCATAAAAATTGGCCTGCTGCTCTAATGAATCAAGGTTTGCCTGTTGCTCGGCCAGCTCGTCATTGGTATACGTATATAAATGGGCCAGTTGCTCTTTCAGGTCAACCCAGGCATTATAGTACCCCTGCAGCTGCTCATCGCCACTGGCAAATACCTGTTCTCTTACCCGGTTGGCTGTATTTAACAGCAGGCCTTTAGTAGCCAGGTGGTAGTTGTACATTTGGCCCCGCAGCTGGGGGTAGCTGGCTGCTGCGGCCAGGGCAAATGCATTAAACCGCTCAAAGCGGGGCCGCAGCCTATCCCAATAACGGGTTTTTTCGCGGGCGCTCATAGGCGGAAAATAGGCATTAATAAAGCTGATTGACTGCTGCAATACTTTCTGGTACAGGGGCACTGCCTCATCAAGGCGGCCCTGCGCCCAATACAACAGGGCCAAATCTTCTTCATTTTGTACATAAGCAGGGTTTTTTGGCCCCAACTGCTCTTCTCTTATTTCCAGGGCGCGCAACAGCAGGGGCTCTGCCTGGCTGGTTTGGCCCTGGCTGCGGTAAAAGTTGCCCAAATGGCTGGTGGCTGTGGCAAAGCTGGGGTGGTTTTCACCAAAGCGCGTTCGGTATACGGTGCGCGCCTCAGTAAGTAGAGGCGCTACCTGCTCTGCCTGGCCCATTTGCATGTACAGGGCCGCCAGTTGTACAGATACGTGGGCATAGTCAGGGTGGCGCTTGCCCAGGCGCTTTTCTTTCAGGGCGCGGGCCTGCAGGTAGGCTGCTTCGGCATTGGCAAAATCACCCGTGTTCTGGTACAACAGGGCCTGGTTAATCAACAGGCGCTGGTAGTTGGTGCTTTTCTGGCCAATATTCTGGTCGGCAATACGCAGGGCTTCCTTTATCAGGGGTATGGCCTCCTGGTTGCGGCCAATGGTTTGAAACAACATGGCCTTGTTGTTCAGGCCAATGGCATAGGGCATGCTTTCGGCACCCAGCAGCCGTTTGTTCAGCGCCAGGGCACTGTCAATATAAACCTCTGCCTGGTTGTACTCGCCCTCATCTTTCAGCAATACGGCCATATTATTCATGGCTGCGGCAAAAGGAATTGACTCAACGCCATTGCGCTCCTGGCGCAGCTCAAGCACCTCCTGAGCCAGCTCATGGGCCACCCCGTACCTGCCCATGGTATGGTACAACAGGCCCAGATTGGCCTGCAGGCGTATGTATTCAGGCTGGTATTCAATGGCCTCATTGCCTGCCGCAATAATGCGTGCCCGCAAAAACTGGGCTTCGGCCAGGCGGTAGCGGTTGTTGGCATACAGCATTTCGCCACTTTCAATAGCCGCGCGCACCTTGCCCAGCCCTTTTACCCGCTCGCCATCATCACCTGTACCCAGGGCCTGCAACAGTAGCTGTTGGTGCTTTTGAAACCGTTCGGTATTTTCAAACAGCCCGGCATTATCGCTCAGGGCTATGGCATAATTAAAGTTAATTGAATCGTAGGTGGCCCTGGTTTTCTGCAGTTGGTCAACCAGCAGGTCTTTGCCCTCATTGAGCAGCCCACCATTTTTAGCATCGTTCACAGTGTTGTCAAGCTTTTTCTTGAGCTTGTCTTTTAACTTGCCAAATTGGGCATGGGCAGGCTGTAATGCAGCCAGGGTAAGTAAAACAAGGGCAATTTGTATGGCGCGGTTCATGGTGTAGGGTACTCAGTGGTCAATACAATGCTAGGCATCAGTTTACAGGGTGCCTGATGGGGCTCCTGCCCAAAAATAAAACTAATTGGTTATTGCGTATGAAAAATAACCAGACTGAAAGCCAAAAATTGTTATGAAGAGGCAAGTAAATGTTTGCGGCTACAGTTTAGTAACCAGCTGTGGTAGTGGTGGGTGTGTAACCGAGTGCCCGTAAAAAACACTCGGTTTGATTGAATGCAGAATAGAATTATATGCCCAGGGTAGGGACAGTGCTGATTAATTGATGCGCAGGCGCAAATGTTTGATGAGGTAATGCGACTGTAAAAAACGATCAAGATCGGGCTTTACTGAATATAAGTTAGAGTGGCCGTGTTCTTTAATTCTTTTCATGGCAATTTTTGGTTAAGAAAATGATAAGCAATACTTTGACTGGTACAACAGGTATTGCCAACAATACCTATGTGCAAATGATTGAGTCACAAATCAAAAGCAGCATAATTTTATGGTGCCAAGTTATGAATTTGCTTATCAGTATAACGCCAAATTCAAGCAAACTGTTGTAAAATGCAAGAATTTTAACAAAATGGCATGTTTTTGGTGGTCAGGTTTTTAGGCCATGAAATGGCATTGAAAGTAAACTAGCATAATACAAACTCCATTAATTTCTTCATTACACTATGAAAAGCACGCTTCACACCCTGTTAACTGCATTTTTTGTTTTAAGCACACTGTTTGCTCATGTTACCGTACAAGCCCAAAGCGCTGGTAAGATTGAGCAAATTAAGCTGGTGGTAGACGAAACGGTACCGCTGGCACCGGGTGCCTTTCTGCCCATAGGCGTTGAGGTAACCCTTAAAAACGGTAAAACCAAGCGCACAAAAGGCATTGCCGGCGGTAAGCTTAACTGGCGGCGCGTTAAGGTTTTGGTTGAGGGAGGCACATTTCACGAGGGTACAGTACGCCTGCATGCCAGCCCTGAGCAGTTTAACAACCATACCTTAACTATTAAAGCCCATTTGGCATCGGCCCCATCAAAACCAGTGAGCCAATCATTCACACTTGATTATACAGGCACGGTGGTGGCCAATTTCAGGGGGCAAAATGGCCCCAGTGTTAATCAGCGCGGCGGCCGGCTGTTTCCGGTACGTATTTTTGGCTCAGGCTTTTCTGGTAAAGCAGGCCACAATGGCACCAATGGCAAAAAGGGCGACTCGGTGGCCGTGTATGTACAAACCTATACTGACAGTACCCTGCAAGAAACCATGCTGAAGCTTGAGGTGCGCCAGTTGAAAGGCCGCCGGGTTGAGCGCTACCTGGTGAATACCAGTGGCGGCCATTTTATGGTACGGGCCGATGGTGGCGACGGCAGCCCCGGTGGGCAGGGCGGCCCCGGAGTAGACGGCCGCGACGGCTCAGACAAAGGCCGCGATGGTGGTGACGGCAGCGACGGTGGTGACGGCGGCAATGGCGGCAATGGTGGCAACGGGGGGTATATTATTTTTTACGTTGACCCCAGCGCTGAAGCCTATATAGAAATGCTTGACTACTCAAATGAAGGGGGCCTTGGTGGGGCAGCCGGCGAAGGGGGCGAAGGCGGCGATGGTGGTTTTGGCGGTGAAGGTTGCAGCGATGGCGCCCCAGGCGATACCGGCGAACACGGCCTGCCAGGTGAGCCCGGAAGGGCGGGCCTGCCCCCACAGTTTAAAACAGTAAAGGTCACCCTGGACTGGTAGCTTTGATTAAATAACAGTACTGTCAATTCAAGTCATGAGCAGGCTACAGGCCTATTAATTATTAATTTTTCATTCTTAATTAAACGCTATCTTTGCGGCAAATTGAAGCCATGCAGATTACGGAGCCCACGCTTTTGGTAAACAAGGCCCAGTGCCTTGCCAACCTGAAACGGATGATAGATAAAACAGCCCAGCACGGGCTGGCCTACCGCCCCCACTTTAAAACGCACCAGAGCCAGGCCGTTGGCCAGTGGCACCGCGAGCTGGGCATTACGGCCATTACGGTATCATCATTAAAAATGGCTGAGTATTTTGCTGATGACGACTGGGCTGATATTACGGTGGCCTTCCCGACCAACCGGCTGGAGCATGCCCGCATTAACCGCATTGCGGCCAAGGCCACTTTAAACCTTTTGTTTATGGATGCTGCTACGGTGCAGGCCCTTGACCAGCAACTAAAGCGCCCAATCAATGCCTTGATTAAGGTTGACACCGGCTACCACCGCACCGGCCTGCCCTTTGATGACCTGACAGCCATTGACGCTGTGCTGGCTGCCATTGATGCTGCCACCAATATTACGTTTAAGGGTTTTCTGGCCCACGCGGGCCACACGTACCATGTGCGGGGCCGCGCGGCGGTGCACGCCATTAACCGCCAAACGGTAGAAGCCATGCAGCAGCTTAAGGCCAACTACCAGCAACAGTACCCTGGCCTGATTTGCTCAATTGGTGATACCCCCTCGTTAAGTATTGCTGAAGATTTTGACGGCATGGACGAAGCCCGCCCCGGCAACCTGTTGTTTTATGACTTGCAGCAGCATTTTATAGGTTCGTGCAGTACCAGCCAGATTGCCGTGGCCCTGGCCTGCCCGGTGGTAGCCACCGATGCCAACAGGCTGGAGCTGGTAGTGCATGGTGGGGCAGTGCACCTGTCAAAAGACAGTGTAACCGACCATGAAGGCCTTACTTTTTATGGGTATGTAGTGCAGCTGAATGCCGACGGCTGGCAGGCCCCGATTGAAGGCATGTATGTTAAAAAACTTTCGCAAGAGCATGGCATTATTCAATGCACAGAAGCAACTTTTAACCGCTTTACCCCTGGTGATGTGCTGGGCATTTTGCCGGCCCACTCATGCCTCACGGCAGATAATATGAAACAGTTAACCACCCTTACCGGAGAAGTACTGGGCATGATGTAATCTGTGATGTTTATTACCCACCACGGCAGATTTTACTAACCACCAAAGCAGATTTTACTAACCACCAAAGCAGATTTTACTACCCACCCTACAACTTTTTACTAAGCAGGCTACAAGATTTTACTACCCACAACGAGCGTTTTTACTAGGCAGGCTACAACTTTTGTGGGTAGTAAAAAGTAGTTGGCATAGGCTATAAACCTTGCTGGCCACTGCCCAGCACCTGCAACCCGGTGTTTAGTACTACACCGTTGCTACATTTAGTACTACACCGTTACTGCAACCCCATAGGGTGCGTCGCTGTGACCCTATAGGGTTCGTTGCTGTGACCCTATAGGGTTCGTTACTACATTTAGTACTAAAA
>CAZXTW010000227.1:0-8626 GCA_964643525.1 uncultured Roseivirgaceae bacterium | reverse complement strand
AAGGAAGTAATCTACTTATTAATCAGTAGGTTAACCTTTAAAGGCTATTCAATACTTGAAGTAGTTTTGTGGCTTCATTGGCCCATAAAAGCTGGTTTGGGCTGGTGTTTGAAGTGTAAAAAGTAGTGCTGAAAAGCGCATTTAGCGTATTTTCGGGGTTAAAAGTATTAAAACTGATTGGGTAAGCCGCCTTGTACTGGGCACAAAAGCTTTGCCATAAGGGGTTTTTTACCAATAATACAGGCAATTTATTGTACATGTACTCAAACAACTTAGTAGGCAGGCAGTTTTCAGTGCTTTTGTTGGGGTGGTAGCATACCAAACCAAAATGTGCCTGCTTTATAGCTTCAATAATGGCCTTATGGGGTACCAGTTGGTTGCCACCGGTTAATTGTATATAGCTTTTACCGGCTATATACTTCAATATTTGCTGGTAAAAATCTGCATTGGCAGAATACCCGATTATATGCAGCCTACAATTGGGGTAAATAGCATGCATTTGGTCAATAAACCGAATAGCATCAAGCGTACCATACCCCTTGGCCAATGTACCGGTAAGCACAAACTGCAATAATTTCCCTTTTACAGGCTGGTTTACTTCTTTTGGGGCCGGTAATAGGGGCACATACTTATTTTCAAGTACGGTGTGCCTGTTTTTAGGTTCATTAATGAATGATAGTTCCTGCACGTAACACCGTTCAGCCAGTATAAAGTGATTAATCAAAGGGCTGCAAAAATGCTCTTTTAACCGTATGGCTACCGCCAGCGGCCATTTTAGCAGGGTAGGGTATAAATCATTACAGGCTATGTTGCGGTAGTAATTTTCCTGCACATCATACACCAGCTTAGCCCCAAACAATATTTTGTATGCTATGCTAACTACCAGTATTTCAGGTGTATTGATAATAATTATTTTAGGCTTTACTTGAAGTAACTTTAGGCCATACTGAACAGGGGCCAGGAGGCGCTTAAGGCTAAGCCTATGAAAGCTGTACAGCGGTATGGTGTGTATATTTGGGTGCCGGGGTGTTTTTTTTACTGAAAAGCCTATGATATTAATATCATATTTATTTGATTGGCTCAGCGAAACGGCAAACTTCTCGAACATCCGTGTATCGTTAACCGGTTTCAATACCGATGCCAGCACCAATCGAGTTTTAGCCATAACACAAAATAGATTTTTTCAAGGAAGAAATCCTATATGCACAACGATTTAAGACAGATAATAGAAGAGGCCTGGGATAACCGTGACCTTTTAAAGAAAAAAGAAACAGCCATTGCTGTTGAAACCATAGTTGATGACCTGGACAAGGGCAGGGTGCGTGTTGCCGAACCCACAGCCGATGGCTGGCAGGTAAATGACTGGCTAAAAAAAGCCGTGATTCTGTATTTTCCTTTAAAGAAGATGCAGGTCATTGAAATGGGCCCGTTTGAGTTTCATGATAAAATTAAGCTAAAAAGCGGTTACAGCAAGCTGGGGGTGCGTGTGGTGCCACATGCCATTGCCCGGTATGGCTCTTATGTAAACAGAGGGGTAGTTATGATGCCCTGCTACATAAATATAGGCGCTTATGTTGATGAGGGTACCATGGTTGATACCTGGGCTACTGTAGGCAGTTGTGCCCAGGTTGGCAAAAATGTCCACCTAAGTGGTGGGGTAGGTTTAGGCGGGGTATTAGAGCCCGTACAGGCTGCCCCCGTTGTGGTTGAAGATGGGGCCTTTATTGGCTCGCGCTGTATTATTGTTGAAGGGGTACGCATTGGCAAAGAGGCTGTATTAGGCGCCAATGTAACCTTAACAGCAAGCTCGAAGGTAATTGATGTAACTGGCAGTGAACCAGTAGAGTATAAAGGCTATGTGCCGCCACGCTCTGTAGTAATACCGGGTTCATACACCAAAAAATTTCCTGCGGGTAACTATCAGGTGCCATGCGCCTTGATTATAGGTAAAAGAAAAGAAAGCACCAATCTTAAAACATCATTAAACGATGCTTTGAGAGATAACGAAGTGGCAGTTTAGTTTGATAGCGATAAGCCAATTAGTATTATTAAATTAATTATAAATGGCTGTTTATTGTCATTAATAAGCTATTATTTAAATAAAGCATGCATGTAAACTCATTATATGCATGCTTTTTTGTTTGGTTTATAGGACAATTAATTAATGTTAGTGGTTTATTAATGGGTAATTGGTAGTGCAAGTGTAGCTCATTAAGCTTCAGGGCACCCTAAAGTTTAAATTGCTTCATTAATCTGAGTAATGCCAGCCACAACCCACAGTTTATAAAGTTTAAAGTTTATATTTAAGGGTAGCCTGCAACCACTTAGCCAGGGTTGGCTAGTTGGCTATCGTAGCCAGGATTTTTACCCAATAAGTAGGTCAATTATAATTGTATTATTTCTATGGCAACCATTACAGTTAGTGTAGATGTGCTCAATTCTGAAGAAGTGGTAAACCTGCATAAAGGCAAATTGGTAGGTTGGTTTGCTTCACGGTTTAAAGGAGAGGCATACTTAAAAGAAGAGATAGAAAAGCAGATAACTGAGCAACTTGTTACGGGTATTCGCACGCAATTAGGCCGTCGTTTGAAAGAGGAAGGCATAGATTTTAACCTGACAATTGCGGTGGTAGAGTGAACGCTACGCTGTAAAATGAAAGTGATTGCAATCAATAAAGTGATAAATGAAGATGCAGAAGAGTTTTATTCAATTGTACATTTTAGTGATACTGCTACTGCCCACATTTGGGCTTTCGCAAGAAACCATCACGTTTCCATCGGCCGATGGTGTAACCATCACTGGTGATTTATACGCTCCTCATGAGCAGAATGCCCCCTTTATTGTGCTGTGCCACCAGGCTGGATGGAGCCGAGGCGAGTACATTGAAATTGCCCCCAAACTGAATACTATGGGCTTTAACTGCCTGGCTATTGACCAACGTTCGGGCAATGCAGTGAACAATACCGCCAACCAAACATTTAAAGAGGCCAAAAAGGCCATGAAGCAAACCAATTATTTAGATGCCTTGCAAGACATTGAGGCGGCTGTTGGGTACGCAAAAGCCAATTTGTGCACGGGTAAGCTTATATTGTGGGGTAGCAGCTACTCTGCTGCCCTGGTATTGAAAGTAGCAGGCCAGCATGCCGATAAAATTGATGGGGTGCTCAGCTTTTCACCTGGCGAGTACTTTAAATCATACGGCAAACCTGCCGATTTTATTCAACAGGGGGCATCAACCATTCAAGATCCTGCTTTTATTACCTCTGCCCGCAATGAAGAGGGCAGCTGGGCCAGTATATACAACGCCATTGAACACCCTGGCAAAGTACGCTTTGTGCCAAGTACCATGGGCAACCATGGCAGTAGGGCCTTATGGCAAAAATTTACAGACTCAACTGCCTACTGGGCAGCCGTAACAGGCTTCTTAAATCAATTTAAGTAATTAGCATTAACTCATTTATTAACAAGTAATTATAGTATTAGCTTTTAGGCTGAAACACCACCTAAAGCATTACATGAAGAGGGCGAGTTGTCAGGCACAGGTTCCGTTAAACTTTAGGTAAAAAGCCTGAATAGTGTACCAGTGGCGTTTTATTTGCCATTGCGGTAGCCTATTTTTGCGGCTTGTTAATTAAGTGATAGCTGAATGAAGTTAAGAAAACTATTTTTCGTGGCGGTGGCGTTGGTAATGGCAGCATGCCAGGATGAAGGAAGCCGCAATGGTGATGATTTGTTTCGCAGGGGCAAGTTTAATGAAGCCATTCAGGCATACAATGAATACCTCAAATACAACCCAGGCCATGTAAAATCTATTTACAACCGGGGCAGGGCCTATGAAGAGTTGGAGGACTATGCCAATGCACTGGCTGATTTTACTGAGGTAGTAAAGATTGACCCTACCAGCTCAAGCGCATTGTCTAGCATAGGCAACCACTTCTTACGCCTTAAAAATTACGAGCAGGCCAAGTACTACTTTTCCGAAGCAGTAAAGGTAAATGAGCGTTATGCAGAAGCCTGGTACTTACTGGGCCGTTCAGAGCATAGCCTGGGCAATACTGAAGTGGCCATTAACCACTACAATGCGGCTATCAACCTTGATAAAAAACTGGGCGATGCCTATTTGTACCGGGGCGTACTGAAAGCCCTCAGCAAAAAGAACAAAAGTGCCTGTTCTGATTTTAACATGGCCAAAACCTTAGGTGCAAAAGAGGCAGATAAAGCCATAAGCACCTACTGCCGCTAAAAACTTCTATTATTTGCTTATTTGTTAGAGGGGGCCGGTTTAAGTTTGTGTTGGTGCTCAGTATGGTTACACAAATCGTCTGAGCTTTCTCTGCCAGTGCCGGCACAGTGGTAACAATTATTGGTTAGTTCTTTAGTGCCAGTACATACTGGGCAGGTATGCTTGCCATTACCCTGGCATATCTGGCAGGTAGTGTAGGTTTTTGTACCAAATTGGGTATTGCCAATTTGTACACCTTCGCCCAGGCAGGTTTGGCAGGTAATTAACCCGTTCCCCTTGCAGTAATAGCATTGGCTGGTTAACTGGCCAGTGCTGCTGCAAACATGGCAGTTTTCATACCGGTAGCCGTTTCTATCGCACAGCTGGCACGCCAGAATATCATCAACCCTGTTGGCCAGTAGTTCCTGTAGGTCAATAACCTCTTTATAATAGTCGCCCCCTTTGCCAGTCAGCTCAATATACTTGGCAGCAAAATTCTCGCTGTTTTTATACTGGCCTATCATAAACAGGGTTTCAGCAAAATAATAGCACAGCTCTGAGGGAATCACCTGCTTACTATCCAGTATATTCCTGAACGTTTGGTTGGCAGCTTCATACTTGCCGGCATCCATCAATGCCTTGGCCTCTTTTACAGCTGCCTGCACCTCAGGGCTTACATTCTCATTCTGCTGGGCATGCAGGGGCAGGGCCACAAGGCAGGCCATGACCAGTACAACTACTACAATAGATTTATTTAGCAAACTCATCATTTGGTAAAATAATGCATATTGGCGCAAAAGCATTCACATAATTATAAAATAAGGCGGTGCGCACCGCCTTATACCTTTATATATATACAATATAATACCAACAGAACGAGTAAAGTTGCCCTGTTGGTGTATTTTACTTCAAAAACCTGGGGGCCACCACCAAATCTTTGGTGCCATGGCTGTAGCTGTAAAAGCCTTCGCCAGATTTTACCCCTTTATAACCGGCCTGCACCATATTAACTAACAGGGGGCAAGGGGCATACTTGGGGTTGCCGAACCCATCGTGCAAAACGCGCAAAATAGAAAGGCATACGTCAAGCCCAATAAAATCTGCCAGTTGCAGCGGCCCCATGGGGTGGGCCATACCTAACTTCATTACCGTATCAATTTCATTCACTCCAGCCACACCTTCATACAATGAATAAATGGCCTCATTAATCATAGGCATTAAAATACGGTTGGCAATAAAGCCGGGGTAATCATTTACCTCAACAGGCACTTTACCCAGCTTGGCAGATGTTTCCATGACCAGCTGCGTTACTGCATCGCTGGTGGCATAGCCCCTAATTACCTCTACCAGTTTCATAATGGGCACAGGGTTCATAAAGTGCATACCTATTACCTTATCAGGCCTTTGTGTGGCGGCAGCTATTTTAGTAATTGAAATAGATGATGTATTGGTGGCCAGAATAGTATCAGGGCCGGTGGCAGCATCTATATCGCCAAAAATCTTCAGCTTCAGGTCTATATTTTCAGTGGCGGCCTCTACTACCAAATCGGCATCAGCTACCCCTTTGGCCAGCTCGGTATACGTGGTAATATTGCCAAGGGTGGCGGTTTTATCGGCTTCAGTAATCTTTTCTTTTTTAATTTGCCGGTCAAGGTTTTTAGTAATAGTGGCCACAGCCCGCTCAAGGGCGGCCTGCTGTATATCTATCAGGGCTACCTGGTAACCGTTTTGGGCAAACACATGGGCAATACCATTACCCATAGTACCAGAACCAATCACTGCAATAGTATTCATAAACTGTTTTTGGCGTTAATGTGAAAATGTGCTTTAACTGGGCGCAAATATACGCGGCAATTGTTATACCGCCATACCAATAGTTGGGGCATCATGCTGCCCGGTGGGGCATTTTCCTGTATCTTTGCGCCTTCATCAAGCGCAGAACAAAGTGGTTGCCATAGGAAAGTTTCACGAATTAGTTATAACAAGGCTGGTAGAGTTTGGGGCCTATTTAGATGCTCATGAAGGCGATGAGGTATTGATACCCGGCAAATACTTGCCTGAAAATGCAGCTGTAGGTGATGCCCTGCGGGTATTTGTTTACCCAGACTCTAAAGACAGGCACGTGGCTACTACTGAGCAGCCCTTTGCCCAGGAGGGTGAATACGCCTGCCTTACTGTAGTTGATGCCAACCACCTGGGGGCATTTTTGCACCTTGGCCTAACCAAGCACCTGTTGGTGCCCTTCAGAGAGCAGGCCCGGCCAATGCAGCCCAATGAGCAGCATGTAGTGCGCATTTGTGCTGACCCACGCACAAACCGCCTTATTGGCACCAGCCGGTTTAGTGCCTTTTTTAATAAAGATACCTCAAGCCTGCAGGTAGGGCAGGCCGTAAACCTGTTGGTATACCAAATAACTGACATTGCCTATAAAGTAATTATTGACCATCAGTTTACCGGTTTGCTGTACAGAAACGAAGTGTTTCAGCCCTTACACTATGGGCAGGCTGTAAAAGGGTTTATTAAACAGGTACGTGAAGATGGTAAGGTAGATGTAGCCCTGCAGGCACAGGGCTACCAGGCAGTAGCTACTGCCGAAGAGCAGCTGATGGCCGCCATTACCCAGGCCAGCGGGTTTTTACCACTTACAGATAAGAGCGACCCTGATGACATTAAGCAGCAGCTGCAAATGAGCAAAAAAACCTTTAAAAAGGCGGTAGGGGCACTGTATAAAAAGCAACTCATTGCCCTTGAGGCCAACGGGCTGCGCAAAGTATAAGGCATGGATGCTAAAAGCATAAAAGCCACCGGCATGCAGCAGCGGCCTGCCAATGCCCAATTGGTAAAAAAGCTGAAGCGGCAAAAGCCCAAAGACCTTGACAGGCAAACGCATGCCCTGCACCACCAGGCATTTGATACCATTGACTGCCTGGCCTGTGCCAACTGTTGCAAAACCACCAGCCCCACTTTTTACCAGGCTGATATTGAACGCCTGGCCAAAGCATTAAAAATGAAGCCCGCTGCCTTTATTGACACCTATTTACACGTTGATGCTGAGGGTGACTATGTACTGAACGAAGCACCGTGCCCGTTTCTGGCGGCCGATAATACCTGTATTGTGTACGAAGCCCGGCCCACGGCCTGCCGGGAATACCCCCACACCAACCGCAAGCGATTTTACCAGATACTGCCCCTTACACTTAAAAACACAGAAATATGCCCCGCCGTGCAACAAGTCATGGAGGGGCTTCAAAAAATTTACAGTCAGTAAACCGTATTACTTTACGGTACAGGGTCTTCAACTACATCAGGGGCAACAGGGTCTGCTGTATTGCCGGTCAGGCTTTGGTGAATGGTGCTGTAAACTGAAGGTGCTACCGTAAATGACTCCATGGGCACCTTCAAAATACTTTCATTATGCGCCAAGGCCTGTGGGTAATTCAAATGGTTCAGGCAGCCAAACAATGCCTGGCTTGAGTTTTTAAATGAGCTTGTAGTTCTATGGCTCACATCAGCCGGCTCAAACCTGTAACCCATTACGGTAAGGAATTCAATTCGCGAGGCACCCTCTTGTATGGTAATTACCAGGTTGGGCAGCTCTGCATTCAGGCAGGCCTGTAACATTAACTGTCGCATATTGCCCGTAAGCCGCATACGGCGGTAATCAATCAAAGTAACCAGCCTATCCATGGCCAGTACCGGAAACTCAATGCCAGCAGGCAACCTGATATCAAAAAGTGCTTCCAAAGTAGGTGCATCATCTACCTTGATGCTGCGCATACTTGAAAGGGCCTGGCCAAAGTCATCTTCAACATACAGCACTATGCTTTGTTCGTCTAAAGTGCTCCATTGCAGAAACGTATTGTCTATTAACTTTGTGCCGGTTGCTACTGTGTAGGCTTCTGTGCGTAACCGAGTAATCCGCTCGGCATCCGCACTGCTTGCGATCTTAATATTCATTTTAATAAAGCATAAAGTGCAGCAATATATGCAATGGTTCCTTACCATTTGTTATGTTATTTTAACTTTATTATTATTCAATGGTACTGCAACCGTTTGCTTTACAACTAACTACCGCAATAATGCATTTCAGAAAAGCCCAACCCAATGACTTACCTCAAATAGTGGCCTTGCTGGCCAATGACATGCTGGGTAGCAAAAGAGAAGCCGGTAAGGCTCAAAACCTGGCTGCCTACCAAAAAGCATTTGAGCATATTGCCAATGACCCCAATCAGGAATTGATGGTGGTACAGCATGAGGCGGGGCAGCTAATAGGCACCTTCCAGCTTAGCTTTATACAGTACCTAACCTACCAGGGCGGGCTCAGGGCACAGGTAGAGGCCGTAAGGGTGCACCCTGATTATCGGGGGCAGGGCCTGGGCCAGCAAATGTTCAATTGGGCCATTG
>CAZXTW010000226.1:0-8638 GCA_964643525.1 uncultured Roseivirgaceae bacterium | reverse complement strand
CAATTTGTGGGCAGGGGCACTATTAACTGGCCTCAATAAAATTGATCGTAATACAGGTAAAATTACCAAGTATAAAGAGATGGGCCACTCCTACATGGGGCTAAGCAACAACTCTATCTGGGATCTTGCCTTTGACCAAAATGGCGGGCTTTGGGTTGGTACTAAAGACGGGGGCTTAAACTATTTACCCAGAGCAAGGCACGAAATTAACTCTTACTATTTCATTAAAGTCAGGCACCAGCAGGGGGTGTCAAATAGTTTGCCTGATGATTATGTCTGGGCCTTAGCGGTAGATCGTAAAGGGTGGCTGTGGGTAGGCACCAAAGATGGTGGCCTTGCTATACTTAAAGACCCCAGGCAAATCACCAATAAACCCCGGTTTATTGAAGTACCGCTTTTAAATACGAAAATGATAGCGCCCGCCTGCTTTTCTGTGCGCCATTTGTTTGAAGATAGCCAGGGGCGTATGTGGGCAGGTACTTTAGGTTGCGGCTTGTTTGCCATCACTAGGCAGGGCTCAGGTTTTGATGTGAAGCATTACAAAGCCAATGGCAGTAGCCGTGGGTTATCATCTGACGTTATCACGGCTATTAATGAAGATGCCCAGGGGCGTATTTGGGTGGGTACTGAGCAGGGGTTAAATATATTTGATACAACTACTGGCCTGTTTACACAATACAAATACAACCCTAGTGATTTACTGGGCATTAGCAACAACCAGATCAGAACTATTTTTCGTGACAAGCAGAATGCCATGTGGGTAGGCGTACAAAACGGAGGCATTAACGTCATGACCAACCGCAAAGAGTTTAAGATTTACCGCAATGAAGCGGGAAATAAAAACAGCCTTTTATCAAACCGTATCAGATCCATTTTTGAAGATAGCCGCGGCAGGTTATGGATAGGTACCAACCTGAATGGTGGTGTAACCATGGTTGATAGTGCCCGGGCCAATTACAAACATTACAGGCATGTACCCGAAAACCCCTACAGCTTAAGCAATAATGAGCCTTCATATATTTATGAAGATAGTCAACAAAACATCTGGATAGCCAACTGGGGTGGTGGTTTTTCAAGGCTGAATGAAGCTACCGGCAGGTTTACTACCTACACGCATAACCCAGATGATAACAATTCATTGCTGCACAATGATGTACAGGTAATACTTGAAGCCTCTCCTGGTAAGCTTTGGGTTGGCAGTGAAGGCGGCTTATCGTTATTTGAGCCAGCTACTAATCAATGGCAGCATTATCAACATTTGGCTTCAAACTCTTCATCTATTAGTGACAACCGGCTACAAAGCAATGCCTTTATTCAGGATGAACAGGGCATGATTTGGATAGGCACCTGGGAAGGTGGCCTGAACAGGTTTGACCCTTATACCAAAACATTTACACACTGGAAACATGACCCTGACGATCGTAACTCTATCAGCAGTAACGCTGTTTTGTGCCTGCACCAAGACAGGCGTGGCATTTTATGGGCAGGTACTTACGGTGGTGGTTTAAACAGGGTGGTTTCTTTAACAGACGACCGTAGCCAGCTGCGTTTTAAGCGCTACAATACGTCTAATGGGTTACCCAATAATGTAATTTATGCCATATTAGAAGATAACCATGGCCGCTTATGGATGAGTTCGGCTGAGGGCCTTATTTGCTTTGATCCATCAATTGAACAGTTTAGGCATTATGATATGAGCGATGGCCTGCCAGCTGATGCATTTTACTTTGGCGCAGCCCATAAGCTTTCAAATGGAGAAATGGCTTTTGGCAGTGTTAATGGTTTGGTGGTTTTTCATCCTGATAGTATAAAGAATAATACTGCAAAGCCGCAGGTACTGATAATAGGCGTTCAACATAAGGAGCAACCCGTAACGTTACTGACCAACAAACTGGGCAATAAAGAAATGCGCCTGCCATATTCTGAAAACCAGTTTACAATATCATACACTGCTTTTAACTATATTAGTCCTGAAAAAAATCAGTTTGCCTATAGGTTACTGGGGTTTGATGAAGATTGGGTGCAGTGTGGCAACCGCAGGCAAGCTACCTACTCTAACTTAAATGGAGGCACTTACCAGTTTGAAGTAAAAGCCTCTAATAATGACGGCGTTTGGAACCCCGAGCCTGCCAAGCTGTCCATAATAATTGAAACCCCTTTCTCACACACTTTGTGGTTCAGGTGGCTGGTAGCCATGGCAGCCACAACTGTAATTGTATTGGTGTTTCGCTGGCGGGTAAACAGTGTGCAACAACACAACAGGGCCTTGAGGCACGAGGTACTACAGAGGCAAAAAATACAGCAACAGCTTGAGGTGAAAAACTCTGAGTTGGAAAGGTTTACCTATACCGTATCACACGATTTAAAAAGCCCATTGGTAACCATATCTGGGTTTGCAGGCCTGTTAGAAAAAGACCTGGCCAAGCAGGATATGGGGCGTGTTGAAAAAGATATTCAGGAAATTAAGCGGGCATCTACCCGCATGCGTGAACTGTTAGATGAATTGTTAGAGCTTTCACGCCTGGGACGGATTGTACATCAGTACGCTTCAATTGATGTCTCTGCCTTGGTACACGAAGTAAAGCAAGATTTTGCAACAGTGCTGGTCGCAGAAGGCATTGAGTTGACCGTTATGCCAGATATGCCTCCTGTTTATGGCGATAGAATCAGAATGCGAGAGGTATTTCAGAACTTAATAGAAAATGCTATAAAGTACAGGTGCAGCATAGGTAAACCATTGATAAACATAGGGTTTGAGATTCAAGAAGAGCAACCAGTATATTTTGTTGACGATAACGGAAGAGGCATTGACCCAACTTACCACCATAAAATATTTGATTTATTTGAGCGCATAGATTTGTCTGTAGAAGGTACAGGGGTAGGCCTGGCATTGGTCAAGAGAATTATTGAAATGCACCAGGGGCGCATTTGGGTCAAATCTGAAGGTGAAGGTAAGGGAGCATGCTTTTATTTTACTTTAAATACTGAACAAGAACCAGAAGGTTGATAGGAATACAGATGTACTGGCATTGTGATTGAGCAGATAAACACATGAGGAATATTAAATTTTGTAGCGTATACCTTGCTTACTTTTTTTCTTTGTTAGTAACCCTGAGTTATGGGCAACAAGAGCTTGTATTTGAGCACCCTGAAGCTACCAAGCTTTTAAGCACCAGGCGGCTGCATGTGATTAAGCAAGACTCAACCGGTTACCTGTGGTTTGGTACTAATTATGGCCTTTACCGGTTTGATGGCTACGAGATGGAAGTCTTCACCCACCAATTCTATTTGTTTTCTATTTCTGACAACAACATCAGGGCATTAGAGGCCGAGGGGCAGTTTGGTATGTGGGTAGGCACCTTACTTGGCGGCTTGAATTACTATGATGGTGCAACGGGGCGCTTCTGGCGGCATAATAACATTCAAGGAATTGGGGAGGTTGATGAACTTTCGGTCACATCATTTTTACGAGATCCAGACGGCACCCTCTGGCTAGGCAGTCAGAATTATGGTTTGCTTCGGCTCCATGCTCGTCAGGCAAAAGTTGAGAATTCCATTTTACAGGCCTACATGCCACAGGTTAACAATGACCATAGCCTGGCCACAAAACAGGTAACCAGCCTGCTGCGCGACCATAGGGGCAGGCTTTGGGTAGGCTTAACTAAAAATGGCCTAAATCTGGCAACCAACACTAACAGTCATCAACAACCTAAGTTTTACCATGCACAGCATTTTTTGCCTAACCATCCGGTGCTTGCTCACTTAAATGTAACCGCCCTGCATCAAGACAGTGAAGATATTATATGGGTTGGCACTGCCAACAAGGGCTGGTATAGCCTGACAGAAGCAGACTCTGGTGTATTCACATTAGCACATTACGACCTACCTGCCAGTGTTGCTCATCCACCTGAAAGTAATGCTGTTTATGGTTTTGCAGAAGACGATCAAAACAGACTTTGGGTTGCCACTGATGCAGGTGTGTATCTGATAGACTTAATTCTGGGTGTAGTTTCCTTAATAAAACACGATTTATTAAATCAGAACAGCCTCAGTGGCAACCGGGCTCGTTCGTTGTTTTATGACGTTCAAAAAAATATGTGGGTTGGTGTTGACCAGGGTAATATGAACCTGCACAGCCAGCGCAAACAAATACTTACCTACCGGCACAAGCCCAACACACCAGGGGCGTTGCCCTCAAACCGTGTCAGGGCTTTGTATAGTTCGCCAGACGCAGAGATTTGGATAGGCACCAATATTAAAGGAGGGCTCTCAAAATTAAACCTAACGAATGGTACCTTCAAAAACTACCTGCCCAACCCCAACAAACCGGGGCAGTTAAGTGGTGAGCCTACCTGTATTTTTGAAGACAGTCGCGGTAATTTTTGGGTAGGTACCTGGGGCGAAGGTTTAAACAGAAGAAAACCCGGCACCGATCAATTCGAAGTGTTTAAGAACATTCCCTATGAGTACCAGACCTTACCTAACGACAGGGTGCAGGCCATTTTTGAAGATAGCAAATTGCGTTTATGGATTGCCACCGAAGGCGGGTTATCACTTTATGACCGCGATGCTGAAAGCTGGCAGCATTACCAACATATACTTGGTGACCCCGAGAGCCTGAGCGATAACCGGTTGCAAACCAACGCCATTGTTGAAGATGCCGAGGGCATGTTGTGGCTGGGCACCTGGGGCGGTGGCCTGAACAGGTTTAACCCTGAAACGGGCTTGTTCAAAAGCTGGAAGCATAACGTGCGTGACCCTAACAGCTTAAGCAATAACTCGGTTATTAGTTTATATGTTGACAGCCGTGATATACTATGGGTAGGTACTTATGGTGGTGGGCTTAACCAGGTAATTAAAAGTGTAGCCAACAAAGGGCAGGTTTATTTTAAAAGGTATACTGAACTTAATGGCCTGGCCAACAACGTAATATTTGGCATCTTAGAAGACAACAACCAGCGTTTATGGCTCAGTACCAGTGGCGGCTTAAGTTGCTTTATACCTGAAACCAAAACATTCAGAAACTTTGATATGCGCGACGGACTGCAGGGCAATGAATTTTACTTTGGTGCATCTTGTAAATTAGATAATGGTCAACTGGCCTTTGGAGGCACTAATGGGTTCAATATCTTTCACCCAGATGAGCTGCAAACCAATAATGTGCCACCAAAGGTGGTGATTAACGAAGTTGAAGTGCTGGGCAGCCCCTACCCTATTGATAAAACCTTTAACACCCCACAGCTAACTCTTGACCATAACCAAAACTTTTTCACTATTAAGTTTACGGCCCTGAACCATATTTCTGCCGAAAAAAATGCCTTTGCCTACAAACTTGAAGGCTTTGATAAAGACTGGGTATTTTGCGGCCAGCGCCGCACGGCCAGCTACACTAATTTAGATGGTGGTGAGTATGTTTTCAATGTCAGAGCGGCTAATAATGATGGGATATGGAACAATGAAGGCTCTCAACTCAGGTTAACTGTTCTGCCCCCCTTTTGGCGTACCTGGTGGTTTAACACCTTCACCATAATTCTGTTGTTAGTCAGCGGGTATACCCTGTTTAGGGTGCGTACACAAAGAATTAGAACACACAATGAAGCACTGCAACAACAAATAGCAACCAGAGAGGCCGTACAGCAGGAACTTGAAAGCAAAAATGCTGAGCTTGAGCGCTTTACCTATACTGTGTCGCACGATCTAAAAAGCCCCCTGGTAACCATACAAGGCTTTGTTGGCCTGCTTGCTGTTGATGCTGATAGAGATGACAAGAAGCGGATGCATGCTGATATTGAACAGATCAAGTATGCGGCTGATAAGATGAAGGTGCTACTTGATGAGCTGCTGGAGCTGTCGCGCCTTGGTAATATTGACAATAAACCTGAAGCTGTTACCGTAAAAGAACTGTTAGATGAGGTACTGCCCTACTTTAGCCAGGAAATTGAAGAGCGTAATATTGATGTTGTTATTCAAGACAACATCCCTTCATTATATGCTGACAAAGTACGGCTGCGTGAAGTTTACCAAAACCTGGTAGAAAATGCAGTAAAGTATTCACGCACCCAGCCAGAACCTAAAATTGAAGTGGGCTTTCGTAAAAAAGACAATCAAGTAGTGTACTTCGTCAAAGACAACGGCAAGGGCATTGACCCTGCCTACCAACATAAAGTGTTTGACCTGTTTGAAAGGATAGACACCAGTATTGAAGGCACAGGTGTGGGCCTTGCATTAGTTAAGCGCATCATAGAATTACACGGGGGGCGCATTTGGGCCGAAAGTGATGGTGAAAACACCGGTAGTGGCACTACTTTTTATTTTACTATGGCCACCAACCGTTCGTAAACTATTCTATTTTTGCGCTGGTAAAACGCGCACACCTTATCATGCTTACAGAAACCCTTACCCAATTCATCAGAGATGCCAAAAAGGGCTTTGATCAAATCCCTCCCAAACGCGAGGCTCTGCTCAGCCAGCTTTCTGCTTTTATTCAGCAGCAAATTACAGACAAGGGCCATGTAGCCATGAACATGATCTGCACCCATAACTCAAGGCGTAGCCACCTCACACAAATCTGGGCTCAAATTGCAGCTTATTACTATGGCGTAAACGGGGTCAGTTGTTATTCAGGGGGCACAGAAGCCACTGCCATGTACCCGGCCATTATTCAGTCATTACAAGCAGCAGGTATTGAGGTAGTAGCCCTGTCAGAAGGCAAAAACCCGGTTTACTCAGTTAAATATGCCCAACATGCCCCGCCTATCATTTGCTTCTCAAAGGTATTTGAGCACCCTTTTAACGTACAGGAGCAATTTGCAGCTGTAATGACCTGCTCTGATGCAGACGCCAACTGCCCGTTCATTCCACATGCTATGAACCGCTTCAAATTGTTTTATGAAGACCCTAAGGTATCTGACGGAACAGCTCAGCAAACAGCAATTTATGCTGAACGGTGCCTGCAAATTGCCACTGAAATGCTGTACGTATTTGATGCCATGGTGGCATAACCAAGAGGCCAACACAACTGGATTTACGATAATTGAATTGCCGGGCAGCAAATAATGAACTGCCTCTATAGCATTAATGTTTGCAGTGCAAATGGAGTATATAGAAGTATTTACAAGAGAGTATGCAGGCTATGCCAACTACTTGTGGCATGAAGTGACAAACCCCCATTGGGGCAACTATTTTTACTGGCTCATTGGCCTCTCACTGGCCGTATGGGGGTTAGAGCTGGCCTTTCCATGGCGTAAAAATCAAAAAAGCATCAGAAAAGACTTTTGGCTTGATGTGTTTTACATGTTCTTTAACTTCTTTTTGTTCTCACTCATTGTTTACAACGCGCTAAGTAATGTTGTAGTAGCAGCATTTAATGACTTTCTGGCCCTGTTTGGTATAACCAATACTGTGGCTATTACCATTGATACCTGGCACCCTGTATTACAATTACTCACCTTTTTTGTGCTTAGAGATTTTATTCACTGGAATATTCACCGCTTGCTGCACCGGGTGCCTTGGCTGTGGGAGTTTCACAAAGTGCACCACTCAGTAAAAGAAATGGGCTTTGCTGCCCACTTGCGCTACCATTGGGTTGAAAACGTGGTGTACCGCACACTTGAATACCTGCCACTGGCCATGCTTGGCTTTGGCCTTATTGATTTATTTGTAGTACATATATTTACCCTTACCATAGGGCATTTAAACCATGCCAATATAAAGCTGCCGCTGGGCCCTTTAAAATACATTTTTAACAGCCCCCAAATGCATATATGGCACCATGCCAAGGCTTTTCCTGAACCTAAGGCTTACGGCGTTAATTTTGCCCTTACACTTAGCATTTGGGATTACCTGTTTGGTACGGCTTACATCCCGGCCGATGGGCGCGACATTACATTGGGTTTTGACCATGATGAAAACTTTCCTGATAACTTCGCTACCCAATCGGCCTATGGTTTCGTCAAAAAAGGCGGGCCAGGTTAAGCGAAACCACTACTCAGTAGGCCAACGGTGCAAATCTCCCACCTTAAACGTCCACTCGGGGGTGTGCACATAGGTGGCACCTTCATTTACAGAATACCAGGGGCCCAGGTTCGGCTCATTGGGGTTTACTAAAACCTGTATCTCTTGTGCGGGCATATAACTCTGGGCCACCATAAAAATCTTTTTGCCGGTGGCTGTATTCACAGCTACGTCAACTACACATACGGCGTGGCCGGGGCTACCGCCTACAATCAACACATCGCCTATCTGTATATCACTAACCTGTGCTTCAATCAGCTCTTTCTCTAACGACCATGTGCCGGCATAGGTATACACCAGGTCTAAGTACCTTCTAAAGGTTTTGTAATCATGGGCAGGCTGTGCAACAGGCTTCCACCAGGTTTTGTTGCCTTGAATGCCCAGGCGGTTTCCTTTGGCATACATACTCCATGCGGCTTCCCACCCATTGGTAAAGTCAAACTTAATTTTATCCTTTTGGTTGCTGTGCCAAAAATACTCTGCACGCATGCGCATAACAGCATCAGCACACTGCTGTAAATCTCTGGTACCCACATCTAAATCAACCACAGCACAATACACGCCTGCTTTGTTTTTGGGCTGGCCATTGTAATAATGTACCACACTGCCATGGGGTTTTAAGGGT
>CAZXTW010000225.1:0-8645 GCA_964643525.1 uncultured Roseivirgaceae bacterium | reverse complement strand
GCGTATTGAAATGCAGAATTGTTGGGTAAAACTGAAGCGTTACAGGGGCGGCCTTACCATCAATTACCTGTGGCCCCCTAAAAAAGCCTGCCCCCAAAGTTAGTTGCTGACAATTACCATGCGCCTGGTTACGGCATTAGCACCGTGCCTGAGCCTGATCAGGTAAAGCCCCTGGGCCAACCCCTGCGTTGGCAGGCTTACCTGGGTGCCCGGCTGTAACTGCCCCGTATTTGCTGAGTAAACCACTTCACCCCGGTTATTGCAAACAACCAGTGTGCTGTTTAAGCCAGAGGTGGTACCGCCTTGCCATTGAACTACTACCTTTTGCCCTGCAATTGCGGGGTTAGGGAAAAGCAGCACCTCTGCTGGGTTATTTGCCTCAGCATTTTGCGCCTCAACAGGTAAAGTTGCAGCGGTAAACAACACATAATCGCTCTGGCCTGGTACGGCCCCGTGGCAGGCTGCCCGCACCCTGAATTCATAGTTGGTTCCGCTTTGAAGGCCTGAAAATAGAATCTGGTCTTTCAATGGCGATTCTACTTCAGGCCCCCAGGCGGTTGCCCCAACCTTTCTATGGTTGCCAAAGTAGGTTAGCCCGGCATCCATGGTAGAAATGATCTCGACTGCATTGGCCTGGCTGTTAATGTAAGCTGGCGCATCTGGCGGGCTGCACCCGTTGGTGGTAAATACAGTTTTGATGGTATCCATCCTGCTGGGGTTATTGGTGCAAACCCATACCACTTCTATTTCATAGGGCCTGCCAGGCTCCAGATCGGTAAATGAATAGCTGTTTCCTGTTACTGCGGCTGATTGGTGCATCATGCGTGGGGTACCCCACCCCTGCCACAGCAATACCTCTTTGTAATCTATGGTGGGGCTACCGCCTAACAATACCGTTGCCGTTTGTTCTTCAGCCTGTACTGTTAGCGTACCGGGAGGGGCACACTGGCCGGTATTCAACGCCGCAACCGACCGCCAGGCACCTTTGCCCCCCTCACAAACTGCACGTACCTGAAAATAGTAGGTGGTAAGTGGGGCAAGGCCGGTAAAGGTATGCCTGTTTTTATTTACTGCTTTGGGCGGCCCCCACCGGCCAGCCCATAAAGGTCTGTGGCGCACTTCAAAATGCTTTAGGTTTTGGTTGGCCTCCCACCTCACTGCAACTTCATTGCGTGCCTTCAACACCACCTGCAAGCCTTCAATAGCTGGACAGCACTGTTTATTGAGGCCATTTGATAAGCGCCATACCTTACTGCTGCCTATGGTTTCTCTGACACCCCCTGGCCCCAAAGCCGCCAATATGACGCTTTTTTGGCCTTTGGTAAAAAAGGTCAGGTTTTCATCATCCATAGTATTCATGTAGTTGTTCCACATTTCGCCCAAATTACCTGTGCTGCATACACCCGCTCTAAAAGGGAAGGTATCTACCGGAAAGGTGCCAAAATCAGCCTTCAAGGCCGGGGGGGTATCAGCCACATGGTCATCCCCGCATTCTCTGTCGCCCCAGGTATGGAATAAAAAAAAGTAATGCCCAATTTCATGCACCAGTGTTTTGCCCAGGTTATAGTCTGGGTGGGCCGTTGGCCCAAAGTACGCGTTGTGAACCACAATACCGTCAAGCGTAGGGTTAACACCGGGCAAAGTGGCAAATGCAAGTGCATCACTTGTAGGGGCGTTCACCACCCATATGTTCAGGTACTCTGCCGGGTTAAATGGGTCATGGCCACCGGCGGCTGTTTTTTTGATGTCAGGGTCGTATAGCTGCAAACGGTCATAGTCGGTGCGGGTATAGGTGATGGCACTTTTTGTTTTGCCCTCCTGCCTAACCTTGCCAAGCACAAAACGGACGCCCACGTTGGCCCTGAACGGTGCAAAGGCTGGTGGTGTATTGGCAGCGTACTGATGGTCTACCCCATTAAAGGCTTCATTCAGTATGTCAAGCTGCCGGTCTATCTGAGCCCGTGCTATTTTCTGGGCATCAGTATGGTAAATGACATGTATGGCAACAGGCACCGTATAGTTAAACCCTTGCTGCCCAGCCTGCACTTGCTGTGGTTGTGCTATTGTGTGCTTTCTGGAAAGCTTCAACAGTTTGTTAAACTGTGTGGCGGCCCCTGGCATGCGTCCCATATAGTTCAAATGCTCAGCATGCGTGCCGCATCGTTTGGCTGGTGCCTGCGCAACCAAAAGGCAGGGCAGCGCTACGGTGCTGATGGCCAAACACCAGAACAGCAGGCCGCTTAGGTGTGTTCTTGCATTCATGTTGAGGTTTGGGCTATGGGGTAAAACTTGTGGCGCTAAGCAACAGAAAAAGTAAAGGGGCCAGAAACCGGCCCCCATAACCACATAATAGCTAAACTAAGCGTACAATCAACTTGCAAATCAGGTTTATCATTATTGTACTGGCTTTTTGATAGACTCTTTCAAGTCTTCAAAATCACCCTGCTGGTCTTCAATTACTTCTTCATTGCCGTCGTCAATTACTTTAATGTACTCTCTTGGCGAAAACAGCATTTCAAGGAACAGGCGCTGGGTGTACTGGTCTATGGTTAAAGCCCTGCTAAAATTCACCTCTCCTTTTTGCTTACCAAACACATAGTTTTTGTCTGCGTTCACCATGTCTTTCAGCGCGGTAAAGCAAATGCAGGCCCCGTCTCTGAAATAGTCAGTGGTGTAGCAGTTTTTACCCCCATCAGCTACCTGTATTCTGGCGCCCTCAAACTCACTTTCATTGTCACCATCTTGCACCCTGTACAATATTTTGCTCAGGTAGTCTATTTCGTTGGCATACATCTGCGATACCTGCCGGCCCTGGTCCTGTTGCTGGGTGGCTGGGCCAAAAAACTTCACAAAGGTGGTGGGTGCTTCCCTGACCATGTCATTCAGCAGGCCATTGGCTGTTTTGGGGTTGTATTCTGCCATGGGTTGCGGTGCCCCTTGCCATAGGGTAACGACGGTATTGGTATAGTTCTGGTTCAGTGCCTTTATGGTGGCTACTACCTCTTGCGGCTTGCCGTTGGGCCAATGCCCCGGGTTGGCTTGCGCCAAAACAAACCTGATGGGTGTAAACTGGCGGTCAGCATCTTCACTTTCATTCAAAATCAGCATTTCTTTTTCTTCAAACAGGGCCTTCAGTTTGGGCAACAACATAATAGAGTGCCCCATGAGTACAAATGAATAGCCGGGCTGGCTGGGGTAATCTGTCATGAACTTATCTATACGCCCTATAAACAAATCTTGTGCTGACTGCTTGGGTATGTTGGCACTTTCAGTGCGGCTGTTGTCTTCATTGGTAAACCTGATGCTTTTGCTATTACCAGTGGGCGTAACCAACAACCGGTCGTTAACAGTATCATTTGCTATCACATCAAAAAAACTGGGTGTGCTGGTAATACAATATATTGGCGTTTTTACTTTTAAAGCCTGCTGCCAGTGGTACCTGTTTGTTGCTGTTATCAGTCACAATCAGGTCGTTCCGTTTGTTTAGCGGCACGTACCCCATTTGCTGCGCAGGTACAATGATCACACTTTCAAGGGCGGGGTTCATGATGGCTGAATTGAGTGCCCCTGCTGGTGAAGCCAGATCAGCCACCTTGTGCTGGCGCGCCTCAGCATCAAAGGCATACAGCCCCCAGTCAACCACGTTCAGCTTAATGGTCTGTTCAAGTTTATCATCAGTATTGCAATGGTTTTCTGCCCGGATTAACCAGTTGCCGTAATTGTAGTCTACACTGTCGCCATTTAAAAACCCGCCTTTACCGGCATCATTCCAGCTGTTGCGGTAAAAGTTTTCAAAATGGTAGCTCAGCTGGTGGGCTGTTATGTTTTGCCATTTAACATCTTCAGGGTTGGTTTTGGCCTTACCTGCGTAAATTTGGGTAATGCCATTAGCATTGTAGGCGGGGTTAATGACTATTTGCATGGCCACATTGTTGTTGTTAATGTAACCGGTAGTAGGGCTTAAGATCAAATCACTTACCTGCTGTGGCTCATTATTGCAAGGCCCGCTGTATTGTGATAAGAAGGTTTTAGCCGCAATTGAGTCTCTTTGGTACTCTACATGTTCAAGGGTGGCATCGTCATTCAGAGCTTCCGCAATAATTAACCTGTCGTCGTCAGGGTCTTCTGAATCAGTACCACCCACAATGGCCACCCTGAAAGCCCGCTGGGTTTCAAAATTGCCATCGCCGTCAGGGTCAACCTGTTTAGACATCAAGTCAGTGATGGTTGTCTTACACATGCTGGTTTCAAAATGGAGGTAAGGCTCAAAAACCGTAGCCATCAGGGCTTCATCAGTGGGTGGCTCTGGTCCATCTTCAGTACCATACACCCCGGTATATTTCTCTTCTTTACCCCTGTTAGGGGCAGCTGCCTGGTCAAAAGGGTCAATGGGTAGCTGCATTTGCATGCCGGGCGTAGGGTCAATGCTGTACTCTGCCAGTAAAGCTACTGCTTGTGGTATTTCACTAACACCCATATAGTGCGTGGCAGGTATTTCTAACGGTTGTTGAGGCAATACCAGCGGCAGCCTTAGTGGCATTTGTACTACGGGCATTCGCTCACGGTATGGACCCTCGGCCAAAAAGTCCTGAAAACCATCAAATATACCTGTTATTGATTCCGTTACTTCATCAGCCGCATTCAGCATTTCGGCCCCCTGTATGGGGTTAAACCCTTCTTTAATTACCTTTTTACCAATGTTTGCTGTAATTCTGATGATAAAAAGTACATCTGCGGTTACCTTGTAAGCACTGTAAGCGGTAGTTATTAAGTCTAAAGCCCAGTCCATATCACTGTCTAACCTGAAGGTCACATAGGTTATCCCATGGGCTTGCAGCCATTTAATGAGTTCCAGCATTTCGGCCGTCATGGCTTGCTGGAAAAAGTGGCCGACGGCATCCCAGTGCTTCCACACACATTGTGACTGGAAATACTCTAGTGCAGGGTTATCAGAAGTCATTAAGTGGTATAAAATCTGGCCAGCCAGGGGGCCGCCATTACCTAAGCTCATGGTACGGAACCGCCTGCCAGTAAATTGCTCCATCATAGGCCCCAACGCCGCCCGCACAAGGCCATCTGCCAGGTTTTCCCCTTCCCACGAGTGCTGGTCAGGATACACCGGCAGCTCTGGCACCCAGATGGACCATGAGCCAAACAAATCGTGCCGATAAGGCAATGCCTTCATTTCATCATCAAAAACCATATCTCTGATGTTCGGAAACATCTGGGCCATGTACTGGGTCACATCTACATACAATACGGCTACTTTGCCTTTTTCTGCCCGGGCATCAATTACTTTTTCCAGGTTGGGCGCTATTCTTTTGGCATCAGGGTCGGCATGGTTAAAGAGTTTAAACTGGCTGCCGCCCCCCTCAACAATAAGAAGCACATCTTCTTCAGTACCGGTATACCCTGGTGTGGGTAGCATTGAGCCGTTTTGCTTGCTAAAGCGCACTACATTCCGATATCCGTCTTCATCAATGGCCCATATCCCTGCCTTAAGCACGTCAACATTTACTACCTCTTGTTGGCCGGTTACCTCGTTTTCTGCCTTTATGTCTACCAGCCCGTAATACTCCTTCAGGTGGTCTCTGCCTAATTTATCAAAGTACAGCGGGGTATTGCCTGGTACCTCAATGTATTCTTCGTCAGGGTCGGTATCTAACTTAATGTACCATTTGGTGTTGTCTTTATTCTCAGCGTCTGTGGTAAGGCATATCTGGTCGCCAATGGGGTGTACATCTTTTCTGGCAGAAACAATGAGCATCTCATCCAGCTGGTCACCCACAAACTGCACTACACTGCTAAACAGGGTGCTGTGGTTCATTTCTTTGCTATCACCATAAACCAGACTGTTCATTTCGCCCCACAAGAGGCCGGTAGTGGCGGCCACACTGCGCCCTTCTTTGACACCGGTTGGTCCTGCATAAATATTGTGCGGGTCAAGTGACGACAGTAAAAACTGAGGTAATGCACCATAAAGGTTGCCCGCATCAGGCTCACTGCGTGGCAAGGCAATGGCACTGTTCAAAGGGTCGTCTGTGAGTAAATCAACCACCGGCTCTTCACCAAGTAAAATACCCAGGTAAGCCGTTCTATACAATTGGTATACTTTATCATCAAGGGTTACCCCTTCATACTGCTCAATATTGAGCCTTAAATGCTCAAACAGCTTATTGATTTTTTGAATGGTTTCTTCTTTTACTGCTTCATCTCCCCCTGTAAAACCCTGTTGGTTTTCAAGCTTTAAGCGCTCTAAAGCCAGCAGCTCACGCCAGGGGTTTATGTTTAAGTGTTTGTTGGCTACCGCAATGGTATTGGTGTTGGGGTTGCCATTTTGCAGGTCAACCACTTCTAATGAAGGGGTGCCTGACCCTGTTAATTCACCCCCCTGCTGCCAGTTGCTGGTTAGCTCGCCCCTTTCATTGGGGCGCATGCCTAAAAAGCTGCTGCTTGGCACCTGGTTAAGCAATGCAAAAAAGCGGCTGCCCAGGGTAGTTACAAACATATGGTTTCGCGAATAGGTGTTGAACGCTTCTTCATACTGCCGGTAATAGCCCAGGCCCCGCTCAGTCATGCCTTCCATATTCAGCCACACCCCTTTGTAAGCTTCCAGTGCCCTGAAAAAATTCTTAGCTGTAAACTGCGAGGGGTCTGTCAGCACATGGTAGGTAATTTGCTTATCAGGGTTGGCCTCATTGTACCTTTCAATCTCTTTTACCAGCAGGTCGTCCCAGTAGGCTTTATCAGTCATGGCATAGCCTCTGTTTTTATAGTACTCGGGCACCTCGCCCTCGCAGTTTTTTAAAAAGCGGCTAAAGGGCTTAAACTCCTGCACAATCAGCAGGTCATAGCCATCGGGGCACCAGCCCTCGTCCAGTTCTTTGTCAGTAGGTATGTAAAAGCCCCCGTCACTGCTGTAGTTCTGGGCCAGGCTGTTCTGGAACTCCATAATGTTTTGCGAGTTGGGGTGTGGCACAGGGGCCATGAATACGTTCAGCTTTCTGGTAACCAGCTTTTCATTGCCACCACATAAAATGTTTCCTTTCAGCTCCCAGGGCCCTTCTTTGTCAAACTCAATGCCTGCATGAATGGTATCGCCCCCTTCTATTTTACCAAATAGCAGGGTTTCTAAATCATCGCCTTCAATTCTGGTCGAGTCATCTGTGGGCCGGTAAATCATATCAATCCACTGTAGGTTGTGCCCGCCAAAAAAGTTGCGCTTTACATCGTACCGGTCCAACACCAGCCAGTCTTCTTCTGACGAGGGGTCGGCACACATAAAGCACTGCGGCACCCTAATGCGCACCCCAATGAGATTATCGGCCGTATCGCGGGCATAACCCACCGCAAAGTTCAGGTTGTTAATGCCCTTGCCCACCCTGGTTATCCATTCAAGGTTGGGGTACTCTTCGCTCATGATAGAATCAAGCGGCGAAAACTCCCCTTCATTGCAGTTGCAGGGGCTCCACACATAAGCCCTGTTTTCTGTTTTGCCATCAACAACCGGCAGGTAAGTACCAATAACCACCCCGTTGTCGTTAATTTGTTCTGTAGTTACAGTAGCGTCTGGCAGAATGTCCTGCCAGATAAAATCATTGTTTACATCCCTGCAACCAGGGTTTACATAAAAGCCGTGTGCCCCGTTGGTTACGGGGTGGTACCAGGTGCCCACTACCTCTTCTGCCGCGTTCAGGCTTTGGGCAAACCCCTGCTCTCCGTTTAATAAGTAGCCCGTGTTCCAACGGTGGTTGGCCTGGTCATAACTATGTAAAAAGGGGTAGCCGGCCTCCAGGTCGCCCGCAGCACGACCCCGGGAAAAGCCCACCACAGTACCATCAGCAAGTACGTCAAGTGCTTCTGACTCTCTGTTGTACCAATGGGCATTGGGGAAGGCCACCGGCGATACCTGGCCGGTATTGATATTTTTTGAAAAGGCCCTGCGGTAATGGTCATAGATTAAACCAGCTAAGGGGTTGCCGATAGAAATCTGCACCCCTGTGTAGCCCCCGTTAATCAGGTTGGGGTCTACCTGGTCATCCAGCCAGGAGTTAGAGACAATGTAATCACCATTGACGGCCTTTACCAGGGTGGCATCTGCATAGAGCCCTGCCAGCTTGGTATTACCATACTGGCCAGTTTGCTCATCATACACCGCATACAAGCCATAGGTATTTTCGTTGGTGCCTACATTAAAAGCTACCTTGCTGTTGTCTATATCAATAGACCAGCCGTTGTTATACTCTCCCAGATCCAGAAAACGGTCTAACGAGTCAGTAGCCGAGTCGGTGGTAATCACAAAAATCCGGCGCAGCTGGCCCGTAGGGTAATCGCCTACCACCCAGCCGCGGTCGTTGATGCCTGAAATGCGGATGTCTTTCAGCTGTTCTATGTGATCAACATCACTGGCATGGTCAATAATAAACTGGCTAAGGTTGACGGCCGAGTTGCCGTACTCTGGGTGTTCTACCTGCGCTTGAGCAAATGACCCAATCAGGAAGAAAAGCAGGCACAAGAAGAGCGCTATGCTGGTTTTTTGATTTGCCATGGTTTTGTGGTTAGTTGTATCTGGCACCCCGCTAAATGACAAACCCGGGCACACCCTATTGAAGGGTGTGCCCTGAAGGCTTGCGCAGGCTGTACAT
>CAZXTW010000224.1:7407-8674 GCA_964643525.1 uncultured Roseivirgaceae bacterium | reverse complement strand
CCATCGTACTTTCTGTAGCCCAGTGAGGCCCAGGGGGCAGGCACCATGGCAACCTCCCAGTTGCTATCGTCATAATCGGCCCTGCGCCAGTTGCTGTTGTCACCAATTTTAAACTTCCAAAGCCCTTTAAAGTTCAGCGCCATTTTAGCTTCCTGGGGGTCAGAAAATACACCCAGATCGCCCGATAGGATGCCCCCCGCGCCCCCTATATCATACACACGCACGGCCACGGTATTTTCGCCGTCATAATTCAGCAACCCTTCAGGAATAATGTATTTCCGGTAGGCCCGGTGTGCCGTTTTAAAGCGGGGCGGAAATGACCCCGAGTACCCAATTAAGGTGCCGTTAACGTAAACCTCATCAACATCATCAATATAGCCCAGAATCAAATACAACGTGCCATAGTCGTCAAGGCCTTGGCCGTTAAACGTTTTGCGGTACCAGCCGTAGCCATCAAAGCCGTAAAAACCCTCTTCTTCCCACTTGGCAGGGGCATAAATGCTTTCCCACTCACGGTCGTTGTAGTCGGCTTCCTTCCACTCCATCTGGTCGCCAATATTAAACTTCCAGTAGCCCGACATATTAACCAGGTGCAGCAAATTTTCATTGCCAGAAAATACCGTTGTGCTTACCATCAGTAAAACAACAAACGTCAATAGGTTCACAAGCTGTCTGTTCATCGTATTAGTATAATTGGGTGTTTTTATTCGGGTGTTCTATTTTACAACAATTTATGCTGACCAACAGCATAATAATCAATTTGCCATGGTTAGGTAAACCAGGGGCCCACTGAAGCCAACAGCACATAAAGTAATTGCACAAACATGAGGCCCAAAAGAGCCAATGTAATCCACTCGGGCTTATTTTGAATAATCAGGCTAATCTTTTTCATGGCTTCGGTTGTGTTGGTTTATCAATGATTCAAAAATAATGCCTTGGCTGTGGCCGTGTGTCATAGCGGGGTCATACAATGTAAAAAGTTGTCATGCCCTGCCGGGTAAAAAAATAGCTTCACACCAAACGGTATGAAGCTATTCAGGTACTACATCTTAGTCGTATGTTACTAAACCCACTACTTGGGTTTGAGCATGCTTAAGGTACATCTACCACAATGTATCTTTTCTTTATAGTTTAATGCTGCGCAGCACCTGGCCCTGGGTACTTACCTGAAAGGTAATGCCTTTGGTGCCATTTTGGGTACCATTTTGGGTGCCATTTTGGGCGCTGGTTTGCGCAGCACGATCTATTTCATAAATTTTAGTAAAGC
>CAZXTW010000224.1:0-7307 GCA_964643525.1 uncultured Roseivirgaceae bacterium | reverse complement strand
TCTATTTCATAAATTTTAGTAAAGCCCTTGCCTGTGGTTACTTTATCTTTATGCAACAAAGTGCCTTGGGCGTCATACACATTAATATACAGGGGCTGGCCCATGTCATCAGCCACAATTAACCGGCAGCGGTTGGTGCCTGCAAAGGCAAAAGCTGCAATGCTGGGCTGCTTATAGGTAATGGCACGGGTTGTTTTGCCACCGGCATCAATTACCTCAAAGGTGTAATTGCCTGCCCCCAGGTTGCTCAGGTTGTATGGCTTCTGAAACCCTTCGGTGCTTCTAATCCTGTCAGAGTACACCAGATTACCAGCTTCATCAACAATGTTTACATTAACCAGCTGTGCGCCACTGCCCACATAGGTTAACTTATAAGTACCGTGCATTTTACCAGGCAGCACCACTACACGGGCCTTTACATCTTTGTCATTTTTTTCAGTACCCTTTTTATTGTTGTTTTTGTTGGTAGTGGCAAAGGCGGCAGTGGTGGTTGTCAATACTACCAGGCACAACAGGGCAATCAGGTTTACAGTCCGTTTCATTTTGAGTTTTTGATCTTGGTTAGCAGTAATTTGTAATCTCAGTGTAAATAAACGGGCATTTGGCAACAGCTTTGTCACCACTGAGTAAAGGGATGTAAAAAAATGTCACCGCTTTGTAGGCAGTTGTACTGCCTACCGCTAAAAATGGTGATTACCGGGCTAACCAGCTGATATACAGCCTATAGTTTTGCTGGCTACAAAACCATTTTGTAGCCTACACCATGCACAGTTAATATAATGACCGGGCTGTTGGGGTTGGCTTCAATTTTTTGGCGCAGCTTAACAATAAAGTTATCTACCGTGCGGGTGGTGGGGCTCTCTTCATACCCCCAAATATCTTCTAACAGGTTGTACCGGCTCACGGCCTGGTTTTTATGCTTCCACAGGTATTGCAGCACCTCTACCTCTTTATGCGACATTTTAATGGCCTTGCCATTACTGGCTGCTGTAAACGAGCCAAAGTTTACCACCAGCTTGCCAATGGCAACCTCGCCGGCAGGGCTCTGTTCATCTTCATCAGACTTAAAGCGGCGCATCACGGCCTTGACCCTGGCCAGCAACTCACGCAGGCTAAAGGGCTTGGTAATGTAATCGTCAGCCCCCAACTCAAGGCCCAGCACCTTATCAATTTCTTCGCCTTTGGCCGTAAGTAATATTACCGGTGTATCTAACTTACGGTTGCGCATGGCCTTCAGCACGTCAAAGCCACTCATGCGGGGCATCATTACATCTAGTATTATCAGGTTAAAAGGCCCCTTCTGTTCCATCTTGGCCAGGCCTTCCTCGCCATCTTCGGCCCAGTCAACCTCATACCCTTCAAACTCAAGGTTATCACGCAGGCCCAGGCGCATATTGGGCTCATCTTCTACAACAAGTATTCTAGGCATAAGCTTTGTTTAATGGCTTGGGTGCAACATTGGCCACGTCAGGTTCAGCTGGCTGCTGGCTGGCGGTAGGTACTGCAGGAAAAACCATTCTGAAAGCACTGCCCTGCCCCAGCTCACTGGTAATGGCCACATTGCCCTTATGGGCGTCAATAATTTGCTTTACCAGTGAAAGGCCCAACCCTGTGCCCTTGGTATTGTGCACCGGCCCGCTGGCCACCCGGTAAAACTTATCAAAAATATGCTTTTGGTCTTTCTTAGAAATGCCAATGCCATAATCTTTCACCTCTATATACACCTTGCCTTCAGCCCGGCCTATGGTTACCTGTATCTCTTTGCGCTCACGGCTGTATTTAATGCCGTTGTCAAGCAGGTTAATAAAGGCCTCTTCTACAGCTTCCTGATCGGCATTAATCAGCGCCTGGCGGTCGCCATCAAGGCTGTACGTAAAGCCCTTGCTGGTAAGGTGAAACTTGTACGATTGCAGCACCTCTTCGGCCAGGCGGTAGGGGTTAACAGGCTTAAACTCAAACGTTTTTTTATTGGCCTCCATTTGAGAAAAGTTGAGAATGCGGTTAATGATGCCGGCCAGCCGCGTGGTTTCTTTTGAAATAATGGCGTAATACTCCTGCTTTTTATCTTCAGTGCGTACCCGACCCATCATTAAGGTTTCAGCAAACATACTAATGAGTGAGAGCGGCGTGCGGATTTCGTGCGAAACGTTAGAAACAAAGTCTGACTTGGCCTGGGCCAGGTCAATCTGTTTTTTAATGTTGCGGTAAACCAGCCAAATGGCCACCAACAGCACCAGTCCAATGCCGGCAATCACAGCCAGGTTGGTGTAGGTACGCTGCCGCACCACCTCTTTTAAGGTAGTACCCTTTTGCGCAATACCTAATGAAAACGCGGTAATGGGCCACAGGCCCTTGGTTTGTTGCGCCCCCAGGTTGGCTACCTGTAGCTGGTCGTTGCGGTTTACGGTATTATACATGGTATATTCCTGGCCTGGCAAAAAGGCCGCCAGCACAAAACCATCTTGCGCCACCTCCTGCATTTTGGGCGAGAGCACCTCTTCAACATAAACCGTTGGGTTAATGACCATACCACACAGTTGCAGGCCCTGGTTGGCATCATCTAACAGAAACACAACCGGCATCAGGTTATTGCCCACTGTACTGTCATACAAGGGTTCAATTTTTCTAAACCCCCCACTACGGTAATTGTACAGGCGGTTTATTTTGGTTTTATGCTTGACCAGCAGGTTGGTTATTTCAGCTTTCACCGCCTTTTCGTCAAGCGTATCATCTTCTACATAATGCAGCCGCACGGCGGTTGGGTCGCTGCTATCAGCAAAAAACATATACTGTATGGCAAAATTGTTGTACAAAAAGCCGGTAATGGCCTCGGGGGTGCTGTCGCCAGCAAACAGGGCCTCATCGTCAGGCACAGCCCGGTTTACCTTTTCTGCCCAGCTGCTTACATAATCTTGCGAGTACTGGTTTAATGAATACAGAATGGCATCTAACTGCCGCACATAAATCTGCTCAATCATCTGCTCGTTCTCGTCAAGGGTAGAAAACTCATAGACGGGATAAAAGATGGCCGGCAGTAAAAAAATGGCCAGCAAAGCAAACGTAATTTTATGTAAAGACTTTTTCATGGTTAGCACATTGTAACGCAACAGTACAAGTTAATGAACTGCGGTGGTACTCACAAACAGGTTAGTACAAACGGCCTGCCCCACTGCTGGCAATGCGTATGCAAATTAAACCCATACTTATGTTAAATGCTGTTAATGTTTGAGGCTGGCTTGTAATTGAGGCATCGGCTTGTTTACTTTGAATTACAAAGTACTTTCAATGGAAAATAAAGAACAGTACCTCAACGACCTGCGCGAGATTAAAGACATTATGAACCGCTCATCGCGGTTTATCTCGCTCAGTGGCCTTTCTGGCGTGGCAGCAGGCATTTATGCTTTGATAGGGGCCTTTTTTGCCTACCGCATCATTTATGCCACCCAGGCCTATGGCAACCGGGTGGTTGCCTACACCAGCACACAAACCCTGCAACTGCTGGGGGTTGGCCTGGCCGTACTGGTAATGGCCATAGCCACCGGCATATTGTTAACCACACGCACCGCACGCAAAAACAAAGAAACCATATGGAACCAGCAGGCCAGGCTGCTGCTGGCCAACCTGGCCATACCCCTGGCCACCGGCGGCCTGCTTTGCCTGGTGCTGATGTACCATGGGCTTATGTACCTGGTGGCCCCGTTGACCTTAATTTTCTATGGGCTGGCTTTAATCAATGCCAGTAAGTATACCCTGAGCGATATCAGGGGGCTGGGCCTGTGCCAGGTGGCCATTGGCCTGGCTGCTGCCTTTTTTATAGGGCATGGCCTGCTGTTCTGGGCTGTAGGCTTTGGTGTGATGCATATTGTGTACGGGTTGATAATGAAACTGAAGTACGGTTCGTGAAAGACATACTGAAAGACATTAACAAAGCTTTTGAAAATAAAGTGAGGCTGGGCATCATGTCAGCCCTGTATGTAAACGAGTACCTTGATTTTAACAGCCTGAAACAAATACTAGAGGTAACCGACGGCAACCTGGCCAGCCACCTGAAATCACTTGAAAAGCATGAGTACGTAATGGTGCGTAAAGAGTTTGTTGAGCGCAAGCCCAACACCAGGTACTATGCCACACCCGCCGGTAAAGTAGCTTTTAAAAAGCACATACAGGCCATTGAAAAGCTATTGAAATAATTTTTTTACTCTTTCACTTTGAAACACAAAGTACAATGAAATTCAAAATACTTACCCCCCCAACTACCCAGGTTAGCCTAATCCCTGGCCTGGTGTGCGTGGCTGCATCGGCCATTGCCTTCCTTTCAACCCTGGGCATTAAAAGCGAGTTTGACATTTTTGCCGAACGCTTGTTTACCACAGGGTTTACCCTTTGCTATGCCATGAGCATTATTTACACTGTAATGCTGCTGTGGCAGGCCCGTGGTCAGTTTTTTAACTTTTTTGGTGGCCATTTCAGAAGCCACCATATTTTGCTGCTGGTGCTGTACAACTTTAGCGCCTACGCGTTAAACCGCTCTATACCCGTATTTGACAAATCGGCCCTATGGGTACAGTGGCTTTTGGTTATTGAAAATACCCTGCTGGTGGCTCTGGCCATTTGGCCTGGCATTATTCATCGGTTTAGGGTGCTGGTACTGCCCATCATTACCCTTTGCCTGGCTTTTAATATTTACCAGGCAGTGGTAGTTATTCCCTACCTGCCTATTGCTGTACCGGGGCTGATTGTATTTGGGGTATCAGTGCATGTGCTGGTGCCGTATTTTTATGTAACGGGCCTGCTGCGGCTACTCATTAGCCATATGCAGGGCATTGCCAGTAAATTAACGGTGGCTGGCACCGGGTTGGTACTGGTGCTGACACTTACAGTGCAGGCAGTGCAATGGCACCAGATTGACCAGCAGGTGGCCAATACCCAACTGGCCCTGAACGCCCCAATTTACCAAAGTACCAACGCTTTGTTGCCCCATTGGGTGCGGGTGGCCCAGCAACTGCCAGCAGGCAGTACCACTGAAAAATACCTGAAAGCCGGGCTGCTGTACCAGGCCCATGAAACCAACCTGTTTAGAGACGGTTTCAGGCTGAACCTTGATGAGGCGCGCCTGCATGACCCTTTATTGGTTGTATCGGCCTGGCTAAACGGGCGCTCGGCCATGAATGAAAAAGACAGGCTGCGGGTGCTGCAATACCTGTACAATGCCCGCCATGAAAGTACCAACCGGTTTTGGTCAGGCATGAACCTCAGTACCAATACCATCACCACCAACGTGCAGTTGCTGCCTGAGTACCGCCTGGCGTATACTGACCTGATCTTAACCATCAAAAACGAGGAGGAGCCTGTAAATGACAGCCGCTGGCAGCAGGAAGAAGCCATTTACACCTTTCAACTGCCTGAAGGGGGTGTAGTAACCAGCCTGTCGTTATGGGTAAACGGCGTGGAAGAAAAGGGCATATTGACTTCTAAGAGCAAAGCCAAAAAGGCCTACAACACCATTGTGCAGCGCGAGCGGCGTGACCCCTCAGTGGTGTACTGGATGGAGGGCAACCAGATACGCGTGCGGGTATTCCCCTGCACCCCTGAAGAAGACCGGCAGTTTAAGCTGGGCGTAATAGCCCCCTTGCAGGTAGTTGATAACCAGCTACAGTACCACAGCGTTACCTTCAGGGGCCCCAGCTTTAACAAGACCAGAGCAGCCGTGTATGTAGTTGGGGCGCCCAATACTGGTGTTGAGGCTACCCTGCCCCTTGCGCCCAAACACAATATGCTGGCCTGGCAGGGCACCTACCGCCCTCAATGGGGCCTTACCATCAATGCCGTGCCCCTGAGCACCCAGCATTTTGCCTTTCAAGGCCAGGCCTACCACCTGCAACCCGCCAAAAGTGTGCTGCAGCCCTTCAGGGCCGGGCAGGTATACCTTGACCTTTCTAACCACTGGACCAGCAGCGAACTGGAGGATGCTACCGAGCTACTGGGCAAGCATATTAATTATGTGCACCATTATGAGCTGGAGCCAGTGCAAAACACCAGTACCCTTCGTAATGATGACCTGCCCGGCTTTGCCCTGTTCCCGTTTCAACAAGTACCCGAGCCTGAGCAGGCCTTGGTCATTACCAAGGGCGGCCACCTGACCCCTGGCCTGGCCGACCTGAAACAATCAGCTTTTGGCCAGGCGCTGGCCCGGTATTTTACGGGGCATACCCAACGCATTAAAGTGTTTGATATTGCCACCCAGCCCAGCAGCTATATGCAGGCCCTGAAAGAGCTGGGCGTGATTGACTACCGCAATGGCACACTGGCAGAGGTAGCTGGTTATTTACAAAAGCAGCAATACCCTGAGTGGCAAATTGACGAGGGGCAGGTGATGATGCCAGGCAGTAATTTATTGCTGACCGCAACAGACCAGACAACCGATGCCGCCAAAGCGCCCGACCACCTGTACCGTATGTATGGTTACCAAAGTGTGATGGAGCAGCTGGGCCGGCGCTATTTTGAGCCTGAAGCTGACCAAAGCGATTTGGTTGAACTGGCCCAACTGGCCAATGTGGTAACGCCCGTATCAAGCCTGATTGTGCTGGAAACACAATATGACTACAACCGCTTTGATATTAAAAAGAAAGCGGGTGCGCTGGGCAACGCCAAGATTGAAGCCCCCAACAACGCTACCCCAGACGTACAGCCCGTTGACCCCTTGGACACAGCCACCCAGAACAACGCCGGCGAGGTGCCCGAGCCGCACGAGTGGGCCCTGATTATTGTAGGCCTGTTGTTTATTGTTTTCATTTGGTTGCGCCCCCTGCTTAACCTGTTTTAGCCAGTTGCCTGTTGTTTAACTATTAGTTGCCTTGCCATGCCCTACACCCAAACCCTTATTTTTAAAGTACCGGCCCGCACGCTGGCCCTGGCTTTTGCCGTAGCCCTGGCGGCCATTTTTATGCTGCACAAGCCTACCTATTTTTTGCCCAATATATTTTTCTGGTTTGGGCTGGCCACCCTGCCCATTAGTGCCAGGCCCAACACCGGGCAAAAAAGTAGCCGCCTGCTGGTGCCCGCCCTGCTGGTGGGGCTGATGGGGTTGTGGCTGCCCAGCACCATTGGGGCTTATTTTTTACTGTTGCTGTGTGCGGGCTATGTGGCTGAACGGTATGTAGGCCAACTGGGCTGGCCGTTTTTCGTGCACGGGCTGCTACTATCGCCCGTGTTTACCTATGTGCAGTCGGTGGTCAGCTTTCCGTTACGCATGCAGCTATCGGCCTGGGCGGGCGGGCTGCTGCAGTGGGATGGCCTGCAGGTAGCCA
>CAZXTW010000223.1:0-8701 GCA_964643525.1 uncultured Roseivirgaceae bacterium | reverse complement strand
AGTTAAAGGCAGGGTTTCGGCCTTATCAAACACGTCGTGGTAGGCTGTTGTGCCCCCAAGGGTATAAATAAAAAAGCAGGGCACGCCTTTTTCATGAAAGCTGCAATGGTCACTGTTGCAGGCCTGGCCACGTTTGTTTACCTGGGGCAGCAACTGGCTCTGTTGGTTAATTTGTTGCAGCAGGCTAAACTGCTCTTCAAAAATTGTGGCATTGACAACGGTTATGCCCTCATCGCCCGTACCTGCAAGGTCAACATTAATTAAAAACCTGATTTGCTCTAGCGGAAACAGCGGGTATTCAGTAAAAAACTTTGAGCCCTGAAGCCCTATTTCTTCAGCGCCAAATGCCATAAATACAATGCTGTAAGGGGGCTTGTTTTCTGGCAGTGAATAGTGGCGGGCCATATCTAACAGCATGGCTGTGCCACTGGCATTGTCATTAGCACCAGGAAAGTAAGTGTCACTGCCCATGCGGCCTAAATGATCATAATGGGCAGTAAATACCAGCAGCGAGTCAGGGTATTGGCTGCCTTCTATATAACCAATAACATTTTGCGTGCGGTATTGGTCAATGAACTCATTTTCAATATCAATCTCAAAGCGGTATAGTTCACCACGTTCAAATTTTTGGGTGGTCATGATAATGGGGCGCGGAAACTCAGCAGCAGAGCAGCCCCAGGTAAGCTTTTCTTTATTAGGAATAATGATGCCGGCCAGCGGTATGCGGTTGTAGTACTTTAATGCCCTGACAATTTGCTGTACTTTTTTGCGTTCATCATCGCTTAAGGTACTCAGGTCATCCTCTTGCAAAATAATAAACTTGCCCCCGGCATTCTTTACAATATGCACCCAGGTATCGCCATCTAACAAATCAGAACTGGTCAGGTACACAGCCTCAAAAGTACCTTTAATGGTAGGGGTGCCAGCTTCAACAATAAAGTCAACGCCAGGCACAAGTGTTTTGCCGTTCACTGCCAGCTTTACCTTGCCAGGCAGCGTATTGACAGATATATCAAAAGGCTGCATATAGCTGGTGCCCCAGTGCTTGAGGCCATACTTACCAAACTCATTGGCAATAAATGCTGCAGCCAGTGAATCGCCTTTGCTTACATAACCCCTGCCATGCAGCTCTTCAGAGCACAGGTGGGCTAGTACATCTTTGGCATAGTTGATATTCTGACTGTAAGCCTGACCGTTCACTAAAAACATCAAAACTGCTAAAAAGCTAAGCAGTTGGGCACAATACATTCTCATATAGTGGTAATCAATAGCGCTAGCATTTGGGTATTGCAATGCCTGCAAGTTATAAAATTTTAACGCACCGTGCGTACACAACTTGTGAATACAGCAATAAACAAACCAAAATGCTTACACCTGTGCAGTACAATGCAATTGAGTTTATTTACCTTATCAGTGGTTTTAACTTTTTTTATTTTATGTAGCACTATTCTGTCTCATTGCCTTTGGTACAGTAATACCAACGATGATGGTACAGTAGTCACAACGGCGTTGGTACAGTAGTCACAACGGCGTTAGTACAGTAGTCACAACGCTGATGGTATAGTAGTCACAACGGCGTTGGTACAGTAGTCACAACGGCGTTGGTACAGTAGTCACAACGATAATGGTAAGCAGTGTTATTGTTAATGGTACGGTTGTGTTGAAGGCTGTGATACAGTAAGGTAACGGTCAATTATCCTGTTATTAGGCCCACGCCAATAAAAACTGCCAGCAACAGTTAGTATATACAATAAGGAGTAATTAAAAAGGCGCACCACTTGGTGCGCCTTTCAATTGATATATGCTTGATTGGTTTGGGTAATCTCTACTTAACCCAGTTTAACATTCATGGGTATATCCATCAGCAACACTTCAGCATCGTCACTGGCGGTAATACTTAGTTTGTCAGTATCCCAAACACCAAAGCCATCGCGCTGTTGTAAAGCATTGCCGTTAATGGCAACCTTACCATCAATTACAAATACATACACACCATTACCCTGCTTACGTACATCATACGTAACTTCATGCCCTTTTTTAAAGGTACCTAAAGAAAACCACGCGTCCTGGTTAATCCATACGGCATTGTTATCATCAGGGGCAACGACTGTGGCCAGCTGGTTGGTACGGTCTGTTGAGAGGAACGTTTTCTGCTCGTAGCGTGGCTCAATATTTCGCTCTTTCGGGAAAACCCAAATCTGCAAAAAGTTCACGTCTTTGTCTTTGTTGTAGTTATACTCTGAATGCCTGATGCCACTACCGGCCGACATAATCTGCACGTCGTTCTGGCGGATAACCTTGTGGCGGCCCGTGCTGTCTTTGTGCTCAAGGTCACCTTTTAAAGGTATAGAAATGATTTCCATATTGTCGTGCGGGTGGGTACCAAAGCCCATGCCTCCCTGCACAATATCATCATTCAAAACCCGCAAAGCACCAAAGTGTACACGGTCGGGGTTGTAGTAATTGGCAAATGAGAAAGTATGTTTGCTGTGTAGCCAACCGTGGTTGGCATCACCACGGGTATCGGCTTTGTGAAATACGGTATTGTTCATAGCTATATTATTGTGTGGTATATGTTCAAACCCTACCTGGTTGGCATTGGTGGCTGTGGCAGGTTTTGCTGTTTTGCTCACGGCTTTACCTACCCCCAGGGCACCAAGGCTGCCCAACCCTAGTAGTGCTTTTTTTAAGAAGTCTGTTCTTTTCATGGCTTAGCGGTTTAGATGTATTGCAGCATTGCCGGGCCTGTGCACCTGTTTAGCACTGGTGTTGCCCGCTGTTGTGCTTAACTGTTATACAAATATACGAACAACATACGTGTAGGTACATGTAAAAAAGCGGTATGAACATATAAAAATCAGAAGTAGGGCATAATTAGCCGCCGCACCCCCCGCAACCACCACACCCGCTGCAGCCGCTACAGCCAGAATCGCCGCCGCCGTCTCCTCCGCCATCACCGCCACCGCCCCAGCCGCCACTGCTGTCAAAAGCGTCAAAATCACTGTTAAGCTCACTGCCTCCGGGGCCCCAAATATCAAATATTGTGTAGTACATTAAAAAGTCAAAAGCAAAGCTGCCCGTATCATAACTGCTGTAACTGATGCTTCGCTTCTGGGCATCTACATCCAACTCTTTTAAAATAGAGGGGTCAAAGTTTTTCAACAGCAATACATTGCTGCCCAGCTGGCTAATAAGCTTCGTGGCTTTATCGGGGTCTTTATTAATTAAATGGGGCAGCAGCTGGTCGGCATCGTTCAAATACCTGTTAAACTCATTCTGTAGTTTTTTGCCCTGGGCGTTTAAAGAATACAGCCAAAATGTACGCGTAAAAAAGTTGTAATTAAACAGGGGCTGAAGCCTGGGAGACCTGAATACCTGATTACGTTTAAATTTGGTATAACTGCGTACCATCTCGAAGGCTGCTTTTTGAGCAATCCTGGGCTGTACGGGCTGGTCATCATGATTGAAGAGTGAATAGTAGGCGTGTTCATGCAGCTGGGGCTGATACCCCTCATAGTTTTTGCCTCTTAATATATAAGCTTCAGTGTTGTCTTCACTATCATGATCATCTTCATCAATTTTGCGCACTTCAACCTGTAACACCTGCCTAAGGCAAAGGTCCATCAGGGTAAATTTCATCATTTCTTTACCGGTTGATAGGGTGGGCTTGAGCAGTAAAAGTGTTTCTGCGGGGGTAAATTCAGAAAGTTTCATGAAAGTATTTTAAAAATGGTTAAGCAATTATGTTAAATGTTATTGTGGATTGGCCGTTACCTGATTTTTAAACGCAGGCGGGGCAGCAGCCTGAACCGGTGCATATTTACCCGCCTGAAATTGATTTCAGCAAACCGTTGTTTGGCCGGTGGCCACACATCGTCTGGCGGTGTTTTTTCAAAAAATTGAAAGTACGAGTCAAGCGTTTTATTGTACCAGTCGTTGTACTTATCGCGTTCTGCCGTGCCCCCTCTGGTAGGGCCATGGTGTATGTCTTGTTGCAGCACTTTGCCGCAAAACTGTTGCCAGTATTCCTGGGTATACAACAGGTGTAAATGCCACACCTGGTCAACCTGGTCTGACGGGGTAACCGGGTGGCCGGCACAGCAGGCCAGGAACATAAATTTACGGTATTCCTGTACAGCACGAATGCAATAGGCCATGGGCCAGCCGTTTTCACGGGCCAACCGCATACTGAATGAAAACGTACCCCCGCCAAAATCAGGGTCGTACGCCACCAGCCGTTTCCAGAGCTGTTGCTGTGTAGTGTTCATAGCCATAGCCAGTAAAATAATGATAATATAGGATATTTAAAAGGATTTGTGACAGCCCTCTATGCCCACGGGCAAGGGGCAACAGTTATATTTGTTATCTTACACGTTGAAAGCAATTAAACCTTACCCGCTGCGTTTTGATGACCATAAACATGCCTTTCTATATGATTAAACGTATACAGTTGGTGCGCTTTTTTCTGTTGGTGGCTGTGCTTGGCATGGCACCAATCTATGCCCAGGCACAAAACAATGCCCAAAAAGCCGTTTGCCTTATTCAAGTTAAAAACAGCCAGGGCCGCATTGTGGGCCAGGGCACTGGTTTTTTTATAAACGGGCAAGGGCAGGGCATTACCAGCAAAGAGTTATTCATTAATGCTGGTTCTGCCACAGTGGTGACCCACGATAGTACTTTTCATAGCATTACCAGGGTGCAAACCTTTGACGCCGGCTCTGGCATGGTAAGCTTTGCTATTGACAATAACCTTACCACGCAGTTTACTTACCTCAAGGCGGCGGCCACCCCAGCCACCAACGGCCAGCAGGTAACCCTGCTTACTGCTACTGGTATTCAGGCTGTGCAGCCTCAAGAAATTACCATAAACAACGCCAGCCACTACCAGGGGTATGGCTGGGTGTATATTACCGAGCAGGGCCTGAAAAAAGCCGACCAGGGCGCGCCTGTAGTAAACAGCAATGGCGAGTGGCTGGCCATGGCCACCTATGGTGCACTGACCGACAGAAATAAAGGCCTGCTGGCCGATGCGGGCAGGCAAAGTATGGCCAGTAACGTAAATGGTAAGTTTGAAAGCTGGGTAAAAAGCCAGACAGCAGGCAATGCTTTGCTGGCCGGGCTGGCTGCCCTGGCCAATGGCGATACACAGGGGGCAGTATTGAGTTTGAGCCGTGCAGGCAAGCTTAACCCTAATGACCCCTTACCTTTTGTGCTTGCGGGCAATATTAAGTTCGATAAAAAAGAGTATGCACTGGCCGTGCGCGATTATACCAAAGCCCTTGAAGCAGACCCGAATAATAGTGTTGCCCTGGTGCAACGCGCTTACAGCTACTATTTTATTGAAAGCTACCAGAATGCCCTGCCTGATTTAGACAAGGTAATTGATGCGGGCAATGCCAAAATGGAAGCCTATGCTTACCGTGGGGCGGTAAAATATGCACTTGATGATTACCCCGGTGCCGTGACCGACCTGGCTAAGGCAGTGGCAATGGGCAGCACTGATGCCCAGGTGTTTTACCAGTTGGGCAATGCCCGCTTTAGGCAGGAAGATTACCAGGGGGCCATTGACGCCTACCTGAAAGCAGAGGAGGCAGGTGTGACTGACCATATTATGTTTAACAACCGGGGCAAAGCACGGTTTTTGTTGGGCGATTACCCCGCCGCAGTGGCTGATTATGACCGCGCCGTAGGCCTGAAGGGCGACTATGAGAAGGGCTTTACCAACAGGGCGCTGGCACGTGAGGCTTTAAAAGACTGGTCGGGCGTGGTGGCCGACCTTAAAAAGGCAGTGAGCCTGGGCAACCGAGATGAAGCCACTTTTTTGCTGTTGGGCAATGCCTACTATACCCTGCAAAACTGGCGGGAGGCAGTAGGGGCCTACAACAGTGCCTTCCAGAACGGCTACCGCGATGCCGATTTGTTTTTACAGCGAGGCACTGCTCAATACAATATGGAGCAATGGCAGCCCGCCCTGGCCGATATGGAAAAGGTAATAAGCCTGGGCGCGGCTGATGCTGAGGCATACCGCCTGGGGGGTACTGCTGCCTACCAGTTAAGCAGTTACGCCAAGGCCGTGTCACTATTAAACGATGCCACCCTGAAGGGCGCAGAGCAGGCCGATACGTATGAGTTGCTGGGTCGCGCGCGCCATGAGCAGAAAGACGATGCCGGAGCCATTACCGCCCTTGAAAAAGCCGCCAGCCTTGGGGCAGCTACAGTAACACTGTATGAGCTGCTGGGCCAGCTTACCTATGAGGCCCAAATGAATGAAAAGGCACTGGGCTGGTACAACAAAGCCATTGAAGCTGGCACTACGCTGCCAGAGGCCTTTGCCCACCGGGGCTTGCTGCTTTTTAATAACAATGACATGACTAACGCCAGGCCTGACCTGCAAAAAGCAGTAGAGTTGGGCCACCAGCAAGGGGCTACGTTTGCGGCATTGGGCACCACAAAGTTTGCCGCAGGCGAGTATGCGCAGGCCATTGCCAACCTGAAGCAAGGCATTGCCAAAGGGCATAAAGAGCAGGCCACCTACCGCACCCTGGCAGATGCTTATTATACCATAGAAAACTACCAGGAGGCTACTGCGGCATACAATACAGCCATTACAGCTGGCGATACTGAGGTAACCGCCTACCTGAACAAGGGCACCGCCCATTACAAACTACAGCAGTATGACCGCGCCATTGTTGACTTTGATAAGGCCATAGGCCTTGGGGCCACCGGCAATGAGCTGTTTTACCGGTTGGGTATGGCCGCCTACAATACTAAAGATTACCAGAAGGCAGTTGATAATTTGGGTAAAGCCGCAGGCGGCTACCAGAACGATGCTGATTATTATGCTACCCTGGGCAATGCCCGTAATGAGTTGGGCAATGCTGATGCAGCTATTCCTGACCTTGAACGGGCCGTGAGCCTGGGCAAGCAGGATAAAGACCTGTATTTGCTTTTAGGCAACCTTTTGTTTGATAAAAACCAGCCAGATAAGGCCCTGCGGTACTACGGCAATGCCATTGATGCCGGGGCTACCAATGCAGAAATTTACCTGCGCACCGGGCTAATTAAGTACAATAAGCAAGATTATGAAGGCACACGCAATGATTTGTTGCAGGCTGAGCGTGGGGGGCTGGTAACACAGGAGCTGTTAGAAGCCCTGGCCAATGCCGAGTACCAACTGGGCAATTACGCTGTTGCCATTGACAGGTTTGAGCTGGCCATTGCCAAAGGGGCACGCACCGCTGAGGTGTACCAAAGCCTTGGGCTGGCGCAGTTGCAGGAGCAAGACTACAGCAAGGCAGCCAGCACCCTGACCAAAGCCGTGCAGACAGGGGCCGACAACCAGCAGGTGCACCTGGGGCTGGGTACGGCAGCTTACCAAATAAAACGGTATACCCCTGCTGTTGAGTCATTAAACAAGGCCATAGCCCTGGGCGCCAACAGTAAGGAGGCCTTTTTGTACCGGGGCAATGCCCGCCACCAGATTAAAGATTATGACAATGCCCTGCCCGACCTTGACAAGGCCATTGAGCTTGGGGCAAAAGATAAAGATGCCTTTTACTTTAGGGGCAACATACATTTCAGGGCTGAAAGCTACAGCAATGCCATTCAAGATTATGACCAGGCCATTGCCCTAGGCGCTGATGACGAGCTGGTGTACAACAACAGGGGTAAAGCCAAGCTGCTGCTGGGGCAGGCCGCGCAATCAATTGCTGACTTTGATCAAGCCCTGGCCCGCAAAAGTGACTATGGCAAAGGCTACCTGAACCGTGGTACCGCCAGGTTTGAAACAGGCGATAATGCAGGGGCCGTGGCTGACCTTGAAAAGGCTAAAAGCCTGAGGGCTGCCGGTAAAGAGGTAGCCAAAATGCTGGGCTATGCCCAATATGCCATTCAAAACTACGATGCCGCCAGGGCCAACCTTGACGCCGCCATTAGCCAGGGCCTGCAAGAAAAAGAAGCCTACCTGTACCGGGCTGATATTTTGTACAGGCAACAGCGCTGGCGCAATGTAATAGCAGACCTTGACAATGCCTTTCAGCTGGGGGCCAGCGGTGCCCAGTACTATGCCATGCGCGGCAATGCCAAGTATACCATTAAAGATTATGTAGGGGCTATTGACGACCTGACGCAGGCCATTAATAATGGCCAGAAAACAGCTGAGCTTTTGGCCAACAGAGGGAACAGCTACTACAAGCAAAAAGATTACGAGGCCGCCCTGGCTGACCTTGCCCAGGCCGTAAGCCTGGGTGCTACTGATGCCCTGACTTTATTTAACCTGGGTAATGCCCAATTCAGGGCTGAGCAATACCAGCAAGCCATTGCTACCTACAATAAAGCTGAAGGTGCCGGCGAAACAGGTGAGCTACTTTATAACAACAGGGGCAAAGCCAAGGCCAGCCTTGACCAGTGGGCCCAGGCAGAAGTAGATTATACGCAGGCGTTAAGCATTAATGCTGATTATTTGAAAGCCCTGGCCAACAGGGGTGAGGCGCGCTTTAAACAAAAAAACTACCAGGGTGTGGTGGCCGATGTACAGCTGGTAGCCGATGCCCAGGCTGCTGATAAAGATGCATTGTATTATATTGGCATGGCCAAGTACACGCTTAGTGATTTTGACGGGGCCATCCCTCACCTGGGTAGTGCCATTCAAAAAGGGCTGCAAACAGCCGAGGTTTATGCCGCCAGGGGCAATGCCCTGTAC
>CAZXTW010000222.1:5069-8717 GCA_964643525.1 uncultured Roseivirgaceae bacterium | reverse complement strand
CCTGTTGGCTATACACCGCCAGTATGAACAGCAGGGCGTTACACCGGGCAATGCCGGTTTAGATACCAGCCTGGTATTTACCTACCACAAAGCACCGCATATTAGCGTTAGTGGCCTGAGTGAAGCCCTTTGTGCAGACCAGCCGGCCATACCCAAAATTATACAGGGCCAGCCTGCTACATTAACTATTGGTGTGAATGAAGTGCACAACGGGGCCGATTGCCCGGCCAATGAAGGCTTTTTAATTATCAGGAACAATGCCGCTACACAAACTGAAGATACGCTGTATTATAACGAAGCGGCCCGTGGCTTTTTGCCTTATGCTTTTACCGGTGGCGACCCCAATACCATTGCCCCTTTTCTGCATACCATAACGGTACAGTACCATACAGTTAACGGCGGCTTTCAGGGCCAAACCACCCTGCCTATTTTTGTGCAGGGGCTTAGGCGGCCCTCTGGCTCTGATGTGATTGTAGAGACTGACAAGGCCAGCGGCCTGGTGCAATTGCCATTGTTTGTATTGCGCGACCCACCTGGCGATGGCAGCTACAGCTATATTGAAAAGGGGCAGACGTTTACCAAAACGCTGAACATTACTGACAACTGGGGGGGCGGTGCAGGCCTGAGCATTGACGATAAGTTCATTTTTGCTACCAGAGGCATTGCCGTTCAGTTTGAATCGCAGGCCGGCAAAAATAACAGCACGGGTAATGGGTATGCCCTGACTATGACAACCACCCAGCGCATTGAAACTTCAGCAGCAAGTGAGGTGGGCGATTATTACCTGACCGGTGAAGATGCTGATGTGATTGTGGGCAGCGGCGCAGCCATTGCTTATGGGGTGGCCGACTCGATTTACGTTGACGGGTGCACCATTAAAAAGCAGCCCCGCCTTACGCTTTCTAACACCGAACTGAAAACCACCTGGGTATATACCGTGCGCCAGATTAAGCAGCTCATTGCTGAGTACGAAACCCAACGTGACGACCCCAATTTTGTGGTTGAAGGGGTAGACGATAAGGTGGCCTACCTGCAAACTTTAATTAATAACTGGCAGCAGGTACTGGCCTACCACCGCAATGAAACGGTGCCCCATTTTAATTTTTGCCTGCAATACCCTGAGTATGACTTTTGTGGCGATATGGTTACTACCGAAGGTGACTCAAGCTACCTGAGCCCAGGCTTTGAACTGACCAATGACTTTATTGATGGGTACAACCAGGCCAGGCAGTGGGTGTACGACCGCCAGCAACAGTTGAACGGCAAAGGCGATTGGGAAGGAGAGTACAACCGCCTTTATGGGCCTGATGCTACCAATATTACTTTTGATGCGGGGGCCAGCTACAGCAACGAGGTAGTAGTGGGCAAAACGCGCAGCCATAGCGTGAGCCAAAATGTGTACCACAATTATGAGTTGTTTTTAGGTGCTGTACTTGAAGCTGAGTATGAGCATGGTACCGTGGTGGGTATAGGCAGTCAGGTGCTGTTTTCAACCAAGCTTGGTAAAATAGAGGCGGTAGATGGCATACGCAGCAAGGTAGAGTTCAGTTATGATGAGGCCACTGAAAATACTGCCGAAACCACCACTGCCTCTGGCTATGTACTGGCCGATGATGACGCTGGCGACCAGTTTAGTGTAACCGTAGTGCGGGGCATTGACCCGGCCCATACGCCTTACTTTGCCACGGTGGGTGGGCGCAGCAGTTGCCCGGCAGAAGCCAATACCATTGAGCGTGACGACCCACAGATTGAACTGGGCACGCCCAACGGGGGCATGTACAGCCCTGTGCAATACAATGTTGACCCTGACGGGGCGGCCCTGTTCCCCATTAAAATAAGCAACGCAGGGCCGTTTAATGAAACCCGCTTTTTTGAAGTATACACCCCCTCTGGCAGCAACCAAAGTGCGGCTACCATTGAGTTTGAGCTGGGCGGCAAGCCAGAAGGTGTACTGCCTGTATTTATAGAGCAGGGCCAGTCAGTTTATACCTGGGTAAAGGTGTACCGGGGCCCTGAAGCCTATGATTATGATGATATTAAGATTGCCATTGCCCCTGTATGCGAACGTACCTTTGGCACCAATGAGGCTGTGCTTGAGCTGGAGGTGCACTTTCGCAGGCCATGCAGCCCGGTAAGCCTGCTGCCCCACGGCAACCGCACAGCACAGGGCAGCGGCACTGCCGATGGCAACCAGTTTGTGTTGAAGAAGGCCCCCGAGGGCGAGCAGGAACAGTTGTTTTTAAAGCTGGTAGATTTTGAGCCTGACAATGCCGTGTTTGAAAGCGTAAGCCTGGAATACCGCCGCCAGGGCAGCAACCACTGGACTTTGATTGAAACCATTAGCAGCGAGGTACTGGCCAGCTATTACCATACCCACCTGGCTACCTACCCCACGCCTACTTACCCCTATGTGTGGGATATTACCGGCAATACGGCCCTGGCCGATGGCCAGTATGAGCTGCGGGCCCGCACCATTTGCGGTACCAGTGGCGAGAACTACAGCAACCTGTTGGCCGGCACCATTGACCGCAACGCCCTGGCCGTGTTTGGTGCGCCAGAGCCCGCTGACGGGGTGCTGAGCGAGGGCGATGCCGTGCGTGTTACCTTTAATGAGGCCATTGACTGTGCCCACCTGGGCAGCGCTACCGTGCAGGTGGCTGATACAGCTGGTAATGCATTGCCAGCCACCCTGCAATGCCACAACAACCAGGTAGTAGTAGCTATTGCAGCCAGTGCCCTGGCCAGCTATGAAGGGCAGCCGCTTAGCGTTACCCTGGCCAATGTGCATGACCTGGCCGGCAACGTACTGCCCGGCCCGGTAAGCTGGGCCTTTAAGGTGCACCAAAACCCGGTGTACTGGTGGCCCGATAGTGCCGGCGTGCGCCTGTACCAGGGCAGCACGGCCACCATCAATGCCGTACTGCATAATGGTACTGCTACTAACCAGCCTGTGGCATTGGCGGGGCTTGAGCTGCCCTGGCTCAGCACCACCAACCATGCTACGGCCATACCGCCAGCAGGTTTGCCTGTGCAATTCAAGGTAGATGCTACTGCCATGCCCCTGGGTACAGCCACGGCTACCGTTACAGCCACCCTGCAAGGCTACCCAAATGAGGTGCTTACCATTGGGGTTGAGGTGGTGCCCCAGGCACCGGCCTGGGCGGTTAACTACAGCAGCTACCCCAACAGCATGACGGTGGTGGCCAACTACCGCCTTGACGGGCAGGCCTTTTCGGTTGATACGCTCGACCTGATTTCTGTTTGGGTAAACAACAGCCTGCGGGGTGTGGGGCGCATACAGCAATACAGCCCCACCCATGCGGCAGCGTTTATTACTGTGGCCGGCAAGCCTGTTGATGATGGCCAGCCCCTGCAGTTCCGCATTTGGCAGGTCAGTACTGGTACTGAATATGTGGGCCAGCCCCAACAGGCACAGGCTTACAACAACACGGCCCATATTGGCACCACAACGGCACCGCTTAGCTTAACTGTTACCAGTGGCAGCAGCCAGGTGCACCAGGTGCCTCTGCAGGCCGGCTGGAACTGGCTGTCGTTTAACCGCATACCCCAAACCAACGGCCAAAACAACCTGTCAGTAGCCACCCTGCTGGCCTCGCTCACCCCAGCGGAAGGCGATATCATAAAAAG
>CAZXTW010000222.1:0-5043 GCA_964643525.1 uncultured Roseivirgaceae bacterium | reverse complement strand
GCACTTACACAGGCGGGGTTTGGTTTAGCCTTGATGGGCTTGACAGCCTGAATATTGAAGCGGGCTACCTGCTAAAGCTGGCCCAGGCAGATACGCTGCTGGTTACCGGGCAGGAGGCACCCCTAACCACTATGGCACTGCCATCAGGCTGGCACCTGGTGGGCTACCCCCTGCAGCAGCAAAAAAGCCCCAATGCCGCCCTGAGCCTGGTAGCCAACCAACTAACCGATGGCGATTTGCTGAAAACTGACCATGCAGTGGCCGTGTACAACACCAGCCAGGGTGGCTGGGTAGGTATGGCCACCATGCAGCCCAATGCCGCCTACCGCCTGTACCTGGGCCAGGCCGCAGCCATACAGTACAACAATGCCCGTACAGGCAACCAGGCTTTTAACCACCACCAGTTTGAGCACAACATGACCTTTACTGCCACCGTAGCCCCGGCAGCAGGGCTGGTGCTTGATGGCAGCCGCATTGTAGCCATGGCTGGCAACCAGGTAAGGGGCATAGGCCAGTTGCGTTACCATGCCCCCACCCAGCAGTACCTTACCACGCTGTTTGTGTATGCCAATGCCGCTGGTGAGGCGCTTCACTTTAAGGTAGTCACTGCCACCGGGGCCGAATACCAGGCCAGCAACAGCATAACCTTTAGCAGCAATGCCCACCACGGGGCCATACCATCGCCCTATGTGTTCAATACAGAGGCAATTGCTGCCACTGAGCCTGCAGTGGCCCTTTGGCCCAACCCGGCCACCACCCATTGCCAGGTACAATACACGGCTGCGGCCAGTGGGCAGGGCCATTGGGTGCTGCGCAACCAGGCCGGCCATGTGGTAAGCCAGGGCACAGTAACTGCCCAACAAGGCAGCAATGCCCTGCAGCTGCCTGTGCATCAGTTGCCTAAAGGCATGTATCTGTTGCAGTTAACAGTAAATAACCAGGCTTACCAAACTGAAAAGCTGCTAAAACATTAGCCTTGACTTTAACTGATAGGTATACAAAACTACTACTGAAAACCCCGGTGGCCCTGCCACTGGGGTTTTTAGGTGGTGGCTTGTTCATCAAAATTGTTTATGCCTGCTTCACAGAAAAGGGTGAACTGAAAATCAGGCTTAGCGTGTATTTTGTGCGGCAAGTGGTAACTACTTTTACATTGATTTGATAGTCAAAAAATTGATGTACTCATTGTAACCACCAAAAATCAGATAAACATGACACCAAGCACTCAGGAAGGCACTGCAACCACTAGTAACGTTACGCCAACTGCGGCAGCCCTGCCCAATGCACCCTATGGGTTTTTAACATTAGCGGCCGATAACCCCAACGCAGCTTATTATGTACGTGTAGCCATTACCACTTACCAGGGGGCAGTAATTTCATTGCCAGTGGCAACAGCCAACCCTACAGAAGGCTTGCCCAATATTACCTTTACCATTACAGGCATTGACCCTGAACAACCACTGGCCCCGCCGCAGTTTTTTGAAATACCCTTTACCCCGGCTACCGGCACTGATATTCAAGTATTAGTAGTACAAAGCCCCACAAACATTCAAAAACAGGTGGTACTAAACACGCAGGGCATTACAGAAGAAACCAATGCCCTGCCAGCCGGCCAGCCGGCCCCACGTGCCCCTTACAGTTACTTGCTTCAGACTGACCCGTTTAGCTTTAGCATGTACATATCACTTTCGGCTTATGAAAGTGATGTGGTTGATGCCCCGATAGATATGGGAGTGATTAATGGCGTGCGCCAGTTCAGAATGAATATTGTTACAGGTAATATTGTACCGCATTTCATTACCCATAACTACCTGGCCGCCTTTTTAACCAGCCAGTCGGGCAGTGTGCCTCAGGTTGAAACACTATCGGCCCTTTACGCCCCAGGCCAACAAATACCACCAAAAGGAGAGCTGGGTAATGGCAACCCCCAACCTGAAGAAAAAATGAAGGTGATCTTGAATTATGCTGATGCTGATTAGTAGCATTGGTTAGCTACAAGTTATAACCACTGTACTAAGGCATTGCAGTGGTTTTTTTTATGGTAGTGCAGGCACGGGTGAATAAACGTTCACCAAATATGGTGAGTTGAATATCATGCGTGGCGTGTATTATGGGGCATAAAAGGCAAGTAATTTTACATACAACAATGGGCATTAATTGGATATGAGCCAAGCAAAAATGAACGCAACGCTTTACCTGACTTACCTGAAAAAGCGGTTGCGCAAAGTATACACTACAGGTCCAGAATTTGAACAGGCCTACCAAAACCACTTGACTGGCGTGGCCATTGCCTGGTTAAAGAAACAATATGTGCATTGCCGAATTGACTACCGAAGCTTGTTTGCTAACCGCCGGGTTGCCGTGTGTAACCCGGCCCTTACCGCCAATGCTGATGATATTAACTTAAATGCCGCGGTGCTGGCCGATGTGTTTGAACAGGCTACCGGCCTGACAATGGCCGACCCACGCACAGAGGCTGACCCCACCACCACACAGGCTACCCTGCTGGTGGCCCCAAAGGCGGCTTTTCAGGCTTACAACAGCCAGGGGCAACCCACCAGCATTGAGGGGGGCTTTGACAGCTTAATGCGTAAAGCGGCAGATTTTTATACCCAGGCACAACCCAAAGCTTTATACGGCCAGGCGGCTTTTCAGGGCCTGCCTTTGTGCCCCTACATGCGGTTTTATTGCCAGCCTGTATTTACCCAGCCCACGGGCTGTGCCATTGCCATTGACCGGCACCATGTATTAATTGCCGGCCAGGGGCTGCCCGGCAATTTAACCGCCAGTGATGCAGTGCTTTTGTATGACTATACTATGAGGGCCCCAGGCCAACCAGCCATGCGGTTTACGGCACAGCAATGCCTTACCCTTCAATGCAAAGTGGCTACCCTGCCCATAGGCCACGGCCAGGCCGTTACTTTGTACCGCACCCACCAGCCAGTGCCAGCCCGGCGCGTGGTGCATTTGCAGGGCCATGCCCCTGTGGCAGGCACCTCAGTGCAAATGCCGGCACACCCGGCAGGCTTGCCCATGAAAATAAGCAGGGGCCAAATTACCAGCAGCCCCAATACCAATGGTACCTGCCAGGCCAGTTTACTGGCAGAGCATGGCTGTGCCGGGGCACCCGTATTTGCACAACACAACGGGCAAAAAATACTGGGCCTTTGTGCCGCCAGTCAGCACAACATTACCCACCGCATCAAAACGGTAACAGCAGGCAGTACAGCACAGCCAATGGCAGTACCTGTATTTAACCCGGCTGGGCAGCGGTGCACCATTATACACGCAGCGGCCATTGCGGCTGCCCTGGAGGCTTATTGGCAAAACAATCAAAATGAAGTAAAACAGCATGCCCCCAGCACTACGCAGCAGCATAAAAATCAATCAAGCACCAATATAAATTGTAATGAATATGAGCATGAATCAGCCCCCTGGTACCAGCCAAACAGCCAACGCCATTTTTGCCTGGCGTAACAATACACGCCGTGTGGCTGCTAGTGCCACTGCTTACTAAATTGTAGCAACAATTGGGTAAATAAAACATATAAAGCGTAATTTGTGTAGCTTAATTGCAGCAGCTAAACATCATGGCCACGCGGTATGGTAGCAATAAAACCAGCATTCATGCGGGTTGGCCTTATAATTATCACTAATGGTACAACAACCAGTACAGAAAAAATGTCTGAAAAGTATATGCCAGTATGTAACATATGGGCTATTTGCCTTGCTGGTGGTGGGTTGTGCGGGGCCAGCAGAAGAGGCAACACCCCCAAACACAACCTTAAGCAAAGTAATTGACCAGTACCTGAAAGCCGTAAGGCAGCACGAGCGGTCAGACTTTCAGCTGGCCCAGGCTTATGTTGACTCGGCTTTTGCGCTGGCCCATCACATTGCCGATACGGCCGGGCTGGTACAGGCATACATCAGGCAGGGGGTTATTCATAAAAACCAGGGCCAGTATGATTCAGCCCTGGTAAATTACAACAGGGCCCACCTGCTGGCCAGCGCATCAAATAACCTGGCTGGCAAAGCTTATGCGTTAAACAATGCCAGCACCGTATTTAAAAGGCAGGGGGCTTATGATACGGCCCTGACGGTATTGTACCAAAGCATTACCGCCAACCAACAACTAAACGATACCTCGGGCCTGCTAAAGAACTATATTAACCTGGGTAACTTTTTTGTGCTGGTTGACTCAATGGACAGGGCAGCCACTTATTATAAGCGTGCCCTGGTTATTTGTGAGGCTAAAGCCGATACCCTGAACATGCTCATAGTTCGCCTTAACTTGGGTAATTACTATTATGAAACAGGCCGCCTTGACAGTGCCCTGGCTTTTTATGACCAGATCATACCTGATATGCGGCGCCTGGGCGATACCCACAACCTGGCCAAGGTCATTACTAATAAAGGCATTATTTATGACGATGGTTTAGGCCAGATTGACTCTGCCCGCTATTACATTAACCAGGGTATGCTATTGGCGCAACAGGTTAATAACCAACAGGTATTGGCCAGCGGTTATATGTACCTGGGCAATATGCTGCACAAGCAAAAAGACTACAACCAGGCCCTGAGCAGTTACCAGCAGGTGGCTGCTATTGCCAAAGAATTGGGCAACCGCTACCTGTACTCTGAAGCGCTCAGGGCCATCTCAAAGGTATTTGCAGGCAAGCGCGACTATACCAAAGCCTATACCACCTACCGCGAATATGTGCGGGTGTATGATACCCTGGTTAACCGTAATAATTACGACCAGCTGCTTAAGCTACAGCTGGCTTATGAAGACCGGCTCAACAAAGAACGCCTGAACAAACTGCAGGCAGAAAACAGCCTGCAGGCCGCTTCGCTAGAGCTGCAGGAGTCTACCAACAGGTTTTATTTTATAGTAATTATTAGCCTGGCCGTGGTGCTGGGCTTTTTGCTGCTGCTGCTGCGCACCTACCGCCGCAAGCAACGGCTGGCTGTGCAGCTGGCCGCCCAGCAGGAGCAGCTAAACAAACAGCAGGTAAGCGAACTGATGCGTGATAAGGAAATAAG